>JABSPI010000036.1 GCA_013214365.1 Erythrobacter sp. | reverse complement strand
CGTTGCAATCGACGTGCATCGCTATCGCGAGCATCAATCCGGCACAGGCGATTGATCCGGGTGCGAATGCGATCGTCGAGACGGTCGATGCCCGCTTGGGTTGTAAGGTCGAGATCGTCATGGGTGACCGTTTCGGAAAATTCGCTGGAATTGGCCGGATTTGCAAGAGCGCTGCTCGCTGCAATCGGGGTCAGGGCGAGCGCTGCGCCAAGGGCGATAAGGGCGGGGTATTGTGTACGCATTTGGTGTCTCCTGGGGAGTAGAGTTGAACCAGATTTGTCAGAACAACCTTCCGAAATGTCAGGTTGCCTTTACTTTATGTCGCGATTCGCTGACTATGTCAACAAGACCTGACATTTGGTCATGCAGACCTGACCTAAACCGCAGATTTGTGCGGGTTTGAAGGGGGTAAAAACGGCCTATGTTGCGCTGCGGCATTGACCCTGATGACCCCATCAGCCATGGCCGCGCCATGGAATTTGAGACCAAAAACACGCATGGCGAATCGGGCGCGAGCATCCGCGATCCGCGCTCAAGCTTTCAGGACATGATCCTGACGCTGCATGATTTCTGGGCAGCCAATGGCTGTGTCATCCTGCAACCTTATGACATGCGCATGGGGGCGGGCACGTTTCACACCGCGACCACTTTGCGCGCTTTGGGCCCCGAGCCGTGGAATGCGGCCTTTGTCCAACCGTGCCGCCGGCCCACTGACGGGCGCTATGGTGAAAACCCCAACCGGTTGCAGCATTATTACCAATATCAGGTGATCTTGAAGCCGAGCCCGTCCGATATTCAGGACCTGTATCTGGGCAGTTTGCGCAGCATCGGGATTGATCCGCTCAAACACGATATCCGGTTTGTCGAAGATGACTGGGAATCGCCCACGCTTGGCGCATGGGGGCTGGGCTGGGAGGTTTGGTGTGATGGGATGGAAGTCACCCAGTTCACCTATTTCCAGCAAATGGGCGGGTTTGATTGCAAGCCGGTTGCGGGCGAGCTGACCTATGGGTTGGAGCGGCTTGCCATGTATATCCAAGGGGTCGACAGCGTGTACGACCTCGATTTCAATGGCCGCGGCGTGTCCTATGGCGAGGTGTTCCTCGACAATGANAAGCANATGTCGAAATGGAATTTCGAGGTCGCCGACACCGATGCCTTGTTCGACCTGTTCACCAAGGCCGAGGCGGAATGCCGCAATGCGCTGGANAATGACGTGCCGATTGCCGCCTATGAGCAGGCGGTCGAGGCGAGCCANATCTTCAACCTGTTGCAGGCGCGCGGCGTGATCAGCGTGCAGGAACGCGCCAGCTATATGGGCCGGGTGCGCGATCTGGCGCGCGGATCGTGTGAGAAATACGCCCAGTTGAAAGCGCCCGAATGGGCCGAGAAATACCCGGAATGGAGCCTTATCTGATGGCTGACTTCCTGCTTGAATTGCTCTGCGAAGAGATCCCGGCGCGCATGCAAAAGGGCGCGCGCGCTGAGCTTGAGAAACTCTTTCGGCGTGAGCTTGATGCGAGCGGCGTGCCGGTTGGTGACCTCACCATCTGGTCGACCCCGCGCCGTCTGGCATTGATTGCGCGCGGCCTGCCGCTGCGCACCGAGGCGGTGCGCGATGAGGCAAAGGGGCCTCCGGTGGGCGCCCCTGATCAGGCGGTCGACGGCTTTTGCCGCAAAAACGGCGTCACCCGCGACCAGCTTGAGAGCCGCGAGGTCAAGGGCCGCGCGACCTATTTTGCGGTGATTGAAAAGCCGGGGCAGGCGGTTGCCGATCTCCTGGCGGCCGCAATCCCCGCGATCATTCGCGATTTTTCATGGCCCAAATCGATGCGCTGGGGCGCGGCCTCGATCTCTTCGGAAAGCCCGCGCTGGGTGCGGCCGCTTTCGGGCATCATTGCGCTGCTCGATGGCGAAGTGGTGCCATGCGAGAGCGGCGCTTTGACCAGCGGGCGCACAACCATGGGGCACCGCTTCCATACAGATGGCGTGGTCACAGTGGGCGGGGCGGATGATTACGCCGCCACATTGCGCGATGCCCATGTGATCGTCGATCATGAGGAACGCGCGCGCATCGTGCGCGAGGGCGCGGCCAAGGCGGCGCAGGACGCCGGCCTCACTCTGGTCGAGGATGAAGGCCTGGTGGTGGAAAATGCCGGCCTCACCGAATGGCCGGTGCCGCTGCTTGGCCGGTTTGAGGATGATTTCCTCGACGTGCCGCCCGAAACCATCCAGCTGACCGCGCGGGTGAACCAGAAATATTTCGTGTGCGAGGATGGATCGGGCAATCTCGCCAACGCCTTTATCTGCACCGCCAATATCGATGCCGACGATCCGGCAATTGTGGTTGATGGCAATCGCAAGGTTCTGGCCGCGCGGCTCGCTGATGCGCGCTTCTTTTGGGAAGTGGACCAGAAAAAGACGCTGGCCGAGCATGCGAAGGGGCTTGAGCGGATCACCTTCCACGAAAAGCTGGGCACGGTGGCGGACAAGGTCGACCGCGTGGCGAAATTGGCATCGTGGTTGGTGTTCGATGCAAAAGCCCCCAATGGCGACCACAATCTGGCCCGTCAGGCCGCCGAGCTTAGCAAGGCCGACCTTGTCACCGAAATGGTTGGCGAATTTCCTGAATTGCAGGGCCTGATGGGCGGCTATTACGCCGCGAAAGAGGGGCTGCCGCAAGAAATCGCCGAGGCGATCAAGGATCACTACAAGCCGGTCGGGCAATCCGACGAAGTGCCCACCGCGCCCACCAGCGTCGCGGTCAGCCTTGCCGATAAGCTCGACAACCTTTTGAGCTTTTTCAAAATCGACATTTTGCCAACCGGATCGAAAGACCCCTTTGCCCTGCGCCGCGCGGCTTTGGGCTATATTCGTCTGGTTCAAACCAACAATCTCAAGCTTTCGCTTGATCAAGTGGTGCACGCTTGGGACAGCCAGCCAAATGCTGCGCTGGCTGAAAAACTGACCGGGTTCCTCAATGATCGCCTCGCTGTGCAATTGCGCGATGAAGGCGTGCGTCACGATTATATCGCGGCATCGCGCGATTGGGCGGGATCGGTGGATATGCGGATCGACCGGGTTGAGGCGCGGGCGCGGGCGCTCACTGATTTCCTTGGCAGCGACAACGGCGCCAACCTCCTCGCCGGATACAAACGCGCGGCCAATATCCTCAAGAAAGAGGGCTGGCAGGCAACCGGCGCTGCGTGCGATTACACCCGCGCGGCGGCCGAGCAGGCCTTGACCGATGCGCTGGGTGAGGCGGCCCCGACAGCCGCCGCCGCAATCAGCGAAGAACGGTTCGAGGACGCGATGGCCGCGCTGGCCACTTTGCGCGGGCCCATCGACGCCTTTTTCGAAGATGTGACCGTCAATGACGACGACAGCGCCAAACGTGAAAACCGCCTCAACCTGCTTGCCGGGTTCACCGCGGCGGTCAATCAAGTGGCCGATTTCAGCAAGATTGAGGGTTGAACCGTTCGGGTTCTTGAGAGTTTATAAAGTTCAGGCCCAATAAACACGGGCAATCACCTTTAGGATGATGTGAAGTGAAAACAGTCTATCCCTTTGGCGGAAACGCCGCGCACACCGATCCGCGCCAAAGCGACAAGACCGTCACCGGCGGCAAGGGCGCAAATCTGGCCGAAATGGCGAGCATCGGTCTGCCGGTGCCTCCGGGCTTCACCATCACCACCGAAGAATGCGTGCGCTACTTGCAAGAAGGGGCCGATTTCTCCGATGCGATGCGCGAGGCGGTGGCGCAGGCTTTGACCCATATCGAAGAGGCGGTGGGCAAACGGTTTGGCGATGCGGCCGATCCGCTGCTGGTGTCGGTGCGTTCGGGCGCGCGGGTGTCGATGCCGGGCATGATGGATACAGTGCTCAATCTCGGCCTCAATGACGCAACCGTCGAAGGGCTGGCCCAAACCAGCGGCGATGAACGCTTCGCCTGGGACAGCTATCGCCGGTTCATCCAAATGTATTCCGACGTCGTCCTCGGGCTCGATCATGGATTGTTTGAAGAAGCGCTGGAGATCGCCAAGGAAGATAACGGTTTTTACAGCGACACCGAATTGTCCGCCGATGATTGGCGCGGCATTGTCGCCCAGTTCAAAACCATCGCAGAAGGCGAGCTTGGCAAACCCTTTCCGCAGGATGTGACCGAACAATTATGGGGCGCGATTTCGGCCGTCTTCGACAGCTGGGACAGCGACCGCGCCAAAGTCTATCGCCGGCTCAACGATATCCCGGCCGATTGGGGCACCGCGGTCAATGTGCAGGCGATGGTGTTCGGCAATATGGGCGAGACCAGCGCAACCGGCGTTGCCTTCACCCGCGACCCGGCGACCGGCGAACGCGCGTATTACGGCGAATATCTGATCAATGCGCAAGGCGAGGATGTCGTGGCCGGCATCCGCACCCCGCAATATCTGACCAAAGCCGCGCGCGAGGCGGCGGGGGCAAAGCCGTTGTCGATGGAAGAGGCAATGAACGATGCCTACACCGAATTGGCGCGGGTGTTCGACCTGTTGGAGCGGCATTACCGCGATATGCAGGACATCGAATTCACAGTGGAGCGGGGCAAGCTGTGGATGCTGCAAACGCGCTCGGGCAAACGCACCGCCAAGGCCGCGCTGAAAATGGCGGTTGATATGGTGGGCGAGGGGCTGATCGAACGCGAAGAGGCGGTGCGCCGGGTCGATCCGATGGCGCTCGACCAATTGCTTCACCCCACGCTCGATCCTGATGCGCCGCGCAATGTCCTTGCCAGCGGCCTGCCGGCATCGCCGGGCGCTGCGGCGGGCAAGATTGTGCTCGATGCCGATACGGCTGAACAATGGTCGGAACGCGGCGAGAAAGTGATCCTGGTGCGGGTCGAAACCAGCCCCGAAGACATTCACGGCATGCACGCAGCGCAAGGCATCCTGACCGCGCGCGGCGGCATGACCAGCCACGCCGCCGTGGTCGCGCGCGGCATGGGCCGCCCATGCGTATCAGGCGCCAGCGCGGTGTCGATCGACCGTGCATCGCGCACCTTGAAAATCGGCGCGCATGACCTTGCCGAAGGCGATGAAATCACTCTGGACGGGGCCAATGGGCAAATCATGTTGGGCATTGTGCCCACGGTGGAGCCTGAGCTGGCCGGGGATTTCGGGGTGTTGATGGAATGGGCCGATGGATTGCGCCGGATGGCGGTGCGCACCAATGCCGAAACCCCCGCTGATTGCCGCATGGCGCGCCAATTTGGGGCCGAGGGGATCGGTCTGTGCCGGACCGAACACATGTTCTTCGACGCCTCGCGCATCAGCGCGGTGCGCCAGATGATCCTGGCTGAGGATGAGCGCTCGCGCCGTATTGCTCTGGACCAATTGTTGCCCGAACAACGCGCCGATTTCACTGCGATTTTTGAAGCCATGGCGGGCTTGCCGTGCACGATCCGCTTGCTCGATCCGCCGCTGCATGAATTCCTGCCGACACAGGATAGCGAATTTGAAGACCTCGCCGATGCGACCGGGCTGGGGGTGGATCACCTCAAACGGCGCGCGGGCGAATTGCACGAATTCAACCCGATGTTGGGCCACCGGGGGTGCCGTTTGGGGATCACCTATCCCGAAATCTACGAAATGCAGGCGCGCGCCATTTTCGAGGCGGCCTGCGATGTCGCGGCGGCATCGGGCGAGGCGCCGATCCCCGAAGTGATGATCCCCTTGGTCGCGACCCGGCGCGAGCTGGAATTGCTGCGCGCATTGGTCGACAAAGTGGCCGCAGAAGTGTTCGCCGAAAAGGGCCGCGAGCTCAGCTATCTGGTGGGCACGATGATCGAATTGCCGCGGGCGGCTTTGATGGCGGGCGAAATCGCGCATGAAGGCGCGTTTTTCAGCTTTGGCACCAATGATTTGACCCAGACCACTTTGGGGGTCAGCCGGGACGATTCCGCGCGTTTCCTTGCCCCCTATGTCGAAAAGGGGATTTTCCCGCGCGATCCGTTTGTCAGCATCGATGTCGACGGGGTGGGCCAATTGGTTGAACTCGCCGCCGAACGCGGGCGCGCGACGCGGCCCGATATTAAGCTGGGCATTTGCGGCGAACATGGCGGCGACCCGGCTTCGATCGCGTTCTGCGAGGCGGTCGGGCTCGATTATGTCAGCGCCTCACCCTACCGCGTGCCGATTGCCCGTCTGGCCGCGGCGCAGGCGGCGCTCAAGGCGTAGCGCCAAGGCTCAGTTTCGGCCGGTGAGAGTGATGATTTCGAAGGTCTCGCTGACCTTGGCGTCATCATCGGCCTGCGCGATGAAGGCGGATTGCGCGCGGGCATAGTCGGCTTTGCCCAAAGCGGGCGCATGCGCGGCAAGGGCGGCGCCCATTGCGTGTTCGCGCAAATCGGTCACCAACCGGGGGAGCGAGGCATAGCGCGCGGTGAGCACGTGGCTGTCCACCACCGGATCGCGCCAGCGCGCGCGTTGCAGCAATTGCGCACATGAGCGCGGATCAACCAGCGGATGCATCCGCGCCGCGGGGCGTTCGGGCTGGGCATCGAGCATGGCGCGGCGCAATTTCAACAGGCTCATCCCGCCGATAAAGGTCGCAATCGCCAGCCCGCCGGGCCGCAACAATTCGCGCATCTGGATCAACGCGCCGGGCAGGTCATTGACCGTGTCGAGGCTGTTGATGCTGATCACGAGATCGAAGCTGGCTGCGGTGAAGGGGGCGGGGCGATCAAAGTCGTCGCCTGCACGCGAAATCACCGATCCGGGCGGCAACACCCCCGCAGCCGCGAGCGCGCCGGCATCAAACCCCTCGATCAGGACATCGCGCCCGTCAAACCGGACAAAGCCGAGCCGTTCGGCAATGTCATCGGCCATATCATCGAGCAGGAACAGCCCGCCATTACTGCGCGCGGTGAGGGCCTGTGCGCGGGCCGTGCGCGCATATTTGCGACGCTTTGAAAATATTCGGGGCGGGGCTCTATCCATGGTGTGGCTCCTGCCGTGCTTGCATGGTCGGCGCAAGAGGTGCAGATTGCCGCGCATGCAATGGGGGAATGTTTTGCGCAGGGAAATCGGCAACGGGCTCGGGCCTGCGGTCGACCTGTTATATCCGCCGCGTTGCCCGATGTGCGGGGTGGCGGTGGCCAATCATGGTTCATTGTGTCTGGATTGCTGGGGCTTGCTGGAATTCGCAGGCGACAGCGGCGCTGCTGCGCAGATGGAAGCGGCCGCGACCGGCGCGCCCGATGATGGGGCCGATGAAGGCACTCGCGAAACGAGCCGCCCGGTGATCGCGGCGACCCTTTATAACGAGGCATCGCGCAAATTGCTCTTGGCGTTCAAACATGGCGGCAAAATCACGCTCGCCCCGTTAATGGCGCGGATGATGGCGGGGCGATTGCCCGATTTTGGCGATGCGGGCGGGGAGGGGGCGCATGCGCCTTTATTGATCCCGGTTCCCTTGCACCGGATGCGATTGTGGCGGCGCGGCTATAACCAGGCCGGATTGCTGGCGCGCGAATTGGCGCGTCTGGGCAAGGGGGAGGTGATGCTCGACGCGCTGGTGCGGGTGAAGCGCACGCCCAGTCTTGGCGGGCTTGATCATGACGAACGGCGCGCCGCGCTCGCCGGGGCGGTGAAGGCGCGCAAACGGTGCCATGCGCGGATTAAGGGTCGTGCGGTGATCCTTGTCGATGATGTCT
>JABSPI010000350.1 GCA_013214365.1 Erythrobacter sp. | reverse complement strand
ACGTTCAATGGCAACGTTGTTCCACTCAAGCTTACCAATCGGAAGGTGAAACATTTTCTTTCAACGATTTTCGCTGTCATATGTTGTTATCGTGCAACAAACTGTCGCATAGGGCCAACCGTTCATCGTCAAATTGACCCTATTTTGACCCTTGAGGAGATATTTTGTGTCTGATTCTGCATCGCTTTCCACCGAGGAACGCGAGACGGGCACGCGGTTCGCGCCCAAATTTGACGCCAATGGCCTGCTCAGCGCGGTGGTGCTCGATTCGCACACGAAAGAGGTTCTGGTCGTTGCCTTTATGAATGAAGAGGCAATCGCCCACACACGCGCCACCGGCAATGTCACCTTCTGGTCGCGCTCGCGCCGCAAGCTGTGGATGAAGGGCGAGACGTCGGGCCATGTGCTGCGGGTTGAGGAAATTTTGGTCGATTGCGATCAGGACGCGCTGGTGATCTACGCCAAACCGGCCGGGCCAACGTGCCACACCGGGCGCACCAGCTGCTTTTACCGGCTGCTCGATCCGCTTGCCCCCGACAGCGAGGCGTTGAGCAAGCCGCTGAGCGATCCGTGTTGTTAGGGCAGGTGGGGCGCTGACCGCGAGGGCCCTCTCGTAAAGGTCAAGGCTTGACGCAAACGTAAAGAGACTTGACGTTCACGTAAAGGTAAGGTATCTCACAATGCATGGATACCGCAATCAGTTCACAAACCAATCCGGATCGCGCCGATGCGGCGTTGAACACCGGTGCGCATCTTGACCGCCCTGACAAGCTGGAGCGGGAGCAGTTTTCGATCTCCGACCTGACATCGGAATTTGGCTGCACCGCCCGCGCGCTCAGATTTTATGAGGATGAGGGGCTGATCAGCCCGGCTCGCGTTGGTTTGACGCGGGTCTATTCCAAACGTGACCGCGCCCGTCTGGCGTGGATCATGCGGGCCAAGAATGTCGGCTTCAGCCTCACCGAAATCCGCGAGATGATCGATCTGTATGATCTCGATGATGGCCGGGTTGAGCAGCGCCGCGTCACGGTCGAAAAATGCCGCGCCCACATCGCCAAATTGAAAGAGCAGCGCGCCGATATCGATTCGTCCATCAAAGAGCTGACCGGTTTCGTAGCTGAAATAGAACAACTCGATCTGGGCTAACCGGACCGAATTTTACCGTTTAAAACTATACCGCACACCAAGAGGATCGTCCGATGCCAACCTATACCGCTCCGACCCGCGACACGCGTTTCATCGTCAATGAAATGCTCGACCTTGCCAGCTTTGGCAATTTGCCCGGTTTCGAAAACGCCACCCCCGACATGATCGAGGCGGTCGTCAACGAAGCTGGCAAATTCTGTTCAGAAGTGCTCGCCCCGATCAACCAGGCGGGCGACGAACATGGCTGCACCCGTCACGAAGACGGCAGCGTCACGACCCCTCCCGGCTTTAAAGAAGCCTATGACGCCTACGTCGAGGCGGGCTGGGGCACGTTGTCCAAGCCGGTCGAATTTGGCGGGCAAAACCTGCCGCACGTGCTCGGCTTTGTGGTGGAGGAATTCACCGCCTCTGCCAACCAGGCGTTCGGCATGTATCCCGGCCTCACCAATGGCGCGACCGCCGCGATTGAGGCGGCCGGCTCGCAAGAGCAGAAGGAAACCTATCTGCCCAAGATGATTTCGGGCGAATGGTCGGGCACGATGAACCTGACCGAACCGCATTGCGGCACTGATCTGGGCATGATCCGCACCAAGGCCGAACCGCAAGCCGATGGCAGCTACAAAATCACCGGCACCAAGATCTTCATCTCGGCCGGCGAACACGATCTGACCAGCAATATCATCCACCTCGTCCTTGCCAAAACGCCGGGCGCACCCGACAGCGCGAAGGGCATTTCGCTGTTCATCGTGCCCAAATTCATCCTCGATGAAAATGGCGAACCGGGTGAACGCAATGGCGTGTCGTGCGGCTCGATCGAGAAGAAGATGGGCATTCACGGCAATGCGACCTGCGTGCTCAATTATGACGAGGCGACCGGTTACATGGTCGGCGAGGAGAACAAGGGCCTGGCCGCGATGTTCGTGATGATGAACGCGGCGCGTCTGGGTGTGGGGATGCAGGGTCTGGCTCAGGCCGAAGTGTCCTATCAAAACGGCGTGAATTACGCGCTCGACCGGCGTCAGGGCCGCGCTCTGACCGGCCCGGCAGAGGCCGATGCGAAAGCCGATCCGATCTTCGTCCACCCCGATGTGCGGCGCATGTTGATGGATGCCAAAGTGTTCAATGAAGGCATGCGTGCACTGTGCCTGTGGGGCGCGTTGCAAGTCGACCTCACGCACAAGGCCCAGACCGAGGAAGAGCGCCAATTGGCCGATGATCTGATCGGTTTGATGACCCCGGTGATCAAGGGTTATGGCACCGATAAGGGCTATGACATCGCCAACAATATGCAACAGGTCTATGGCGGCCACGGCTATGTCACCGAATGGGGCATGGAACAATTTGTCCGCGATAGCCGGATTGCGATGATCTACGAAGGCACGAACGGCGTGCAGGCGATGGATCTGTGCGGGCGCAAGCTCGCCAGCAAAGGCGGCCGCGCGGTGCAGGCCTTCTTCAAGATGATCGACGAGGAAATCGCCTCGGCCAAGCAAGATGACAGCCTCAAGGCAATCGCCGAGGGTCTGGAAAAGGCGCTGGGCGAGCAAAAGCAGGCGACCATGTGGTTCATGCAAAACGCGATGGCCAACCCCAACCATCTGGGCGCGGGCGCGCATCACTACATGCACATTATGGGC
>JABSPI010000349.1 GCA_013214365.1 Erythrobacter sp. | reverse complement strand
GCAACTTGCATCGGATCGCTGCCTAGCGCGCGGTCGCCAATCACATCGTGCGCGCCCGGCTGTCGCACATCGAGCAGAGGGTGATAATCAACCGTAATCCCCATCGCCGACAATTCGAGCGCCATCGCATGGGCGTTCACCCGGGCGGCCTCGATCGCGCTGGCCGGGGCAAGCGCGTAGAGCCGGTCGAATGCCTCGCCAGCGGGATAATTGCCCCAATGCGGCGGGCGCAGGCGCGCCACCCGGCCGCCCTCCTGATCGATCGAGATCAGCAAATTTTCACGCCCGTGAAGCGCGCGCAATTCATCGGTCAGCGCCCGCAATTGCGTTGGGCTTTCACAATTTCGACCGAACAGAATGTAACCAGCCGGATCGGCAGCGCAGAAAAAATCGCGCTCTTCATCGGTCAACCGGGGACCAGTGCAGCCAAAGATAGCCGGAATCATCTCAAAAGTTTCGCAGTGACAATGCGATCAAGCAAGCGGGAGAGCGCAAACCATGCGTGATTTCGGGGGGAAAGCGGGCCTTTAATGCAATTATTTCGCGCAAATGCGGTGCCTGTGCCCCATTGAAGGGCGCCTGCAACTGCAAATGGGCTCAGAGTTTGACCTGACAATCGACCCCGTCATCCTTGAGCGCGGCGCACAGCTGCTCAGCGGCCGCCCGGTCGCTTGCAACCGCCTGCAAACGGTAGACCTTCCCAATATCGACCACGCCTTCCTCAATCCGGTAATCGAGACCAGACAAAGCATTGGTGCGGCGATTGATTTCGCTCCACCCCTGCTGCGCACGTTCGCGCGTGCGGTATGCCGCCAATTGGACCGCGACGCCGCTTGCGACAGGTGCTGGTGCCGCTTGGGCAGCGCTCGCCCCGGAGGCTTCGAGGTTACTGGCGTCCTCGCGTTCGGCAGAGCTATCTTGCTGGGCCACCGCTTCACGGTCCACCGCACCATTATCGTCATCGGTGGCGATCACACCTTCTCTGGTGCCCCCCTCGCCCACGACAGGCGCAACATTGCCCGTGCCGTCAAACTCCTTGCCTCCAGGGTCTTCAGGGCGCTCCTTGAGCGGGCCATCAGGGGCCTCAATCAGGCTGCCATCGGCAACAACTTCGCCATTGTCTTGATTGCTGAAATACCAGACTGCCCCAACGAACAGCAGACCAGTAATCAGGAGGAAAGCCACGAAAGCGACCACTTGCGTGGTGTCCACATCACCCGCGGCATCGTCTTCCTCTTCCGCTTCGAGCCAGGGAAGACTGTCATCAGCAGACAGGTCGAGTTCGCCATCTGCGTCGTCAACTTCCTCATATTCGGCTTCGATAATCACGCGGCGCAGGCCCCCTTACATACGATCAACAGCTTCCACGCCGAGCAGGCGCAATCCGTTCCTTAACACTTGCCCGATTGCATCGGCGAGGAAAAGCCTCGCCTGCGATAAACCCGGATTGTGTTTCAAGATGAACCGCTTTTCTGGGTCGGTGTTACCAAGGCTGTAGAATGCATTGAGCTCGGTAGCGAGGTCATAAAGGTAGAAGGCAATGCGATGCGGTTCGCGCGCTTTGGCAGCGGCTTCGACTTCGCGCGGGAATTGCGCCGCTTTGCGAATGAGCGCGAGCTCTTCTGCGCCCAATTGTTCAAGCGCATCGCCGCTTGGAGAAATGCCCTCTTCCTCCAACGCCTTGCGCAGGTTCGATTGGATCCGGGCATGGGCATATTGCACATACCAGACAGGGTTATCCTTTGACGCCTCAACCACTTTGGCAAAGTCGAAATCCATTTGCGCTTCGGGCTTACGGGTGAGCATGGTGAAGCGCACCACATCCTTGCCCACTTCTTCAACCATATCGGCGATGGTTATGAAATTGCCCGAGCGTTTCGACATTTTGAGCGGCTCGCCAGCGCGCATCAACTGGACCATCTGAACCAGCTTCACATCGAACGGCGTCGGCTTGCCCTTGCCTTCCGACAAGGCCGCGACCGCCGCTTTGATCCGCTTGACCGTCCCGGCATGGTCCGCCCCCCAAATGTCGATCAGCGCATCACACGCTTCCGCCTTTTGCATGTGATAGGCGAGGTCGGCGCCGAAATAGGTCCATTTGCCGTCCGATTTCTTGATCGGGCGATCCTGATCATCGCCAAATTTGGTCGAACGAAACAGCGGCAGCTCAACCGACTCCCAATCTTCAGGCGGGGCCTTGCCCTTAGGCGCTTCGAGCACACCATCATAGACCAGATCGTGCGCGCGCAGCCATGCTTCGGCTTCATCGGGCTTGCCCGCTTTATGCAGCGCCGCCTCGGAGGCGAACACATCATGTTCAATCCCCAGCAAAGCTAGGTCGGCACGGATGAGATCCATCATCTTGTCGACCGCGGCGGTGCGGAACACAATCAACCAGTTTTCCTCTGGCTGCCCCAGATATTGATCGCCAAATTCGGCCGCCAACGCCTTACCCACAGGGATGAGGTAATCCCCCGGATAATAGCCTTCGGGTATAGTCTCAATATCTTCGCCCAGCGCCTCTCGGTAACGCAGATGCGCCGACCGGGCGAGGGTATCCACCTGGCCACCGGCATCATTGATGTAATATTCGCGGGTCACATCATGCCCTGCGAATTCGAGCAATGTGGCCAAGGCATCGCCCACCACCGCGCCGCGGCAATGGCCCATATGCATAGGGCCTGTGGGGTTGGCGCTGACATATTCGACATTGACGCGCGTGTCAGCGCCCACGGTCGAACGGCCGTAATCGCGGCCTAGCGATTGGATCGATTTTAGCTCTTC
>JABSPI010000348.1 GCA_013214365.1 Erythrobacter sp. | reverse complement strand
ACCACCAACTCCAATCAGGAGATATTGTCCACCCATTAGGCCTTGCCCGCCGCCGCCTTTTGCTTCTGGTCGGTCCACAATGACGGAAAATTGATCGTGCTCCAGTTTCATGGAAGTGGAGGAATGTTGGGCTAGTTGAAGTTGTACGCTGGACATATTGCTAGATTAAGGGTGAGGAGAAAGGAAAGTATGGACAGGGTGAAAGTGGAAGTCATAAATGGAAACAGGTAGGAAAATTAAACAGAATTATGGGTCTGCGAAAGTGAGAGCTGTTAAAGCAATCTGTCATTGCGATTACTATGACAAATCCAAGAATACTTGCCAAGATTTTTTATTTTTTTTGAAGATTTCTGGATCAAATTCTTGGTCTAATTTGACAAGTTTGACCGCGAGTTTCAAGATGATATTTCGGATGATGTTAATGACCTTAAGGTGCTCGATTTTTTGTACTTGTGTTTTGTATCGATAAAATTTGTCAAAGAAGAGTCCCTCTCTAATTGTAGAAGTCGCTCCCATAGTTAAGTTCACTTTAAGTGGTTTATAGCATTTTTTAGAAGAGCGGGGTTTTCGTTTGACCGAAGAACCAGATAGGTGCTCCAAAGGGAGAGTACCTGCATATTTGGCAAGGGCTTTTTCGGATTGAAAGCTTGTAAAGCCTTGGGTTATCTCAATGAGCTGAGTAGCTAGTACCGGCCCTATTCCGGGGATGGATAGTAAGATTTGATGCATTCTTTTGAGCCGCTCAGATTGAAAAATGAGTTCTTTGATTTTTTGCTCAATTTCTTGGATTTGTTCGCTAGAGTTTTGAATCCACTGTTCTAAAATCTGGTGAGAAATCGGATGTGGAATAGCTTTGTCTTGGTTAGCATGATATTGATTATAGAACTTAGTTCTGTGTTTTACTAGCTGTGCCCTTAGCCGAAAAAGTGCTTTTAATTCTTCCTGTTCGGCCGTAGGGGGCAAATATTGCTTTGCTCGGGCTTGATGCATTTCGGCTAGCAGAGCCATGGCCTTGGCATCTCTGATGTCATCTTTATGCCTGTTCAAATCCAGGGGAGCATTTTTGGCTATCAAGGGATCCCATAACCAGCAAACTAATTCTTCGCTATGGAGGGCCATTACTAACTTCTCCAGATATACCCCGCAGTGTTCCAAGGCGATGAGGATTTGGGAAAACTCAAGCCCAAAAGTTTTGATCTCTTCAATAAAACGAGCAATCCCCGAAGCAGAATTTTCGTAGCAGACTACTTTTATCAGCATACCCTTTTGGCGGAAGGCTGCAAAAAATTCCTTTTTCCCTAAATCAATCCCGATAAAAAGTGAAAATTTTTCCATAAGTTAAATTTGTATTATTTAGGTGGAAAAGCTCTGTTGGACAATCTCCATTATGGAACTTTAGTTATGCTTACTATAGAGTCTCTCCAGAGTAAAAGGAGGCCATAGCTGAATCGCAATAATAGCTCGAAGCTTAGAGTGAACATGCTCTTGGCACTCCTTTTCCACATTTCCACAAAACCAAAATTATCAACATTTTATAAAATGCTTATCCGGTACTATCCACCGGTATCCAATGAAAAGTTGCAGCTGCAATAAGCAGCCTATCAAATAATCGATCTTTGAAGTAGCGTCGGTTGTATTTATAGCAGAATTCATTGAGATAATTCTGTAAATACTTTTGCTTGACATGATGGAAAGTCCCATTGATCCACCTCTTGGCATTGCTAATGGAAATGTGTACCCATGGTAGCAAGGTATCGGCATTTACCTCAAGATTTGATAAATTGAAAGACGTATGCTTGTCAAAACTTTGGCTTAGCAGCGAATAAGAAGTGGAAGCATCGGTAAGGACTTCAGCTTTAGGATCAATGCATTTTTGCGCATTCATATCTAAAGTGCCTGCCTCGAGATTTGGGATAACAACCATTCTGAGATGCCCCGCTTTGCGATTAGGGCGATGTTTTTGCTGCTCATCCTCATCCTCATCCACAGGTTCAGATTCTACCATCACCAGGACTTTGGCTTGTTGTTGGGAGCCTCTGCCTCGTTTAAGATCGTCTTGGTCTTCACTATCTTGTTCTGGTTGGGACTTGAAAAAGCCCTCATCCAGTTCTACAACGGATTCCAGTTGATATAAACGATCTCTTTGGCCCATAACTGAGCGAAGTTTATGGACCATTTCCCAAATCGGTTGATAGCGTTTGTGCCCCAATTGTCGTTTCAGTTCCAAAGTAGAAAAGCCTTTCTTGGTTGCTGTGAGTAAGTGCATAGCGATAAACCAGTAGCGAAAGGGTAGCTTACTGTTTTCCATCACAGTTCCACTACGAAGAGTGGTCTCAGAACGACAGCTTGAACAACGCCATTTCTCGTTATTCGATAACCAATAATGTTTCTCACAGCCACAACGCTTACAAACAATACCGACGTTTTCTCGATGGGTTTTCCAATGTGCGCGACAACTCGCCTCATCAGGAAACTTTGATATAAACTCTAGAAGACTCATAAATCCTTTTTGAATACCTCTTATTTTACGCAGGTGGGTAGAAAAGGATAATCATTTAGTTTTTTCCCTCTTTGACTTCTTCGATATCCTCACCATAAGCAAAAGGAACTTTATAATTATTATTCTCTTCGGTAGTTAGAAATACATTATCGTGCTCCCTATCATTATCCGAAATGTAAACCATCAACTTCTCGGCCGGCCAATCCCGGTTTTCTTCTCCTTGTATATATCCCGTCACCTGAGCCTTATAGGTGATATTCATCGGATAGCTCGGGTAATTGAGTA
>JABSPI010000347.1 GCA_013214365.1 Erythrobacter sp. | reverse complement strand
CCGATCCCGCGCACATTGCAAATGGCGATGACGGGCCTGCGTGAATTGTCGACCATCCAAACCCCTCCTGTCGACCGTCTGGCGGTGCGCACATATGTGATGGAGTGGGACGATATGGTCATGCGCGAGGCTTTGCTGCGCGAACATCATCGCGGCGGGCAAAGCTTCATTGTTGTCCCGCGCATTTCGGATATGGCCCAGGTCGAGGAATGGCTGCGCGAAAATGTGCCAGAAGTGAAATCGATCTCTGCTCATGGTCAGATGGGCGCAGGCGAAATCGAAGAACGCATGAGCGCGTTTTACGACGGCAAATACGAAGTGTTGTTGTCGACCACGATCGTGGAAAGCGGGCTCGACCTGCCATCAGCAAACACGATCATCATCCACCGCGCGGACCGTTTCGGTCTGGCCCAGCTGTACCAGCTGCGCGGCCGCGTGGGCCGCTCAAAACTGCGCGCCTATGCCTATCTCACTTATGAGAAAGACGTCCAGCTGTCCGAAATTGCGGAGAAACGCCTCAAAGTGCTGGGCGATCTCGATTCGCTCGGCGCCGGGTTCCAATTGGCCAGCCACGATCTCGATATTCGCGGCGCCGGCAATCTGTTGGGCGATGAACAATCGGGCCATATTCGCGAGGTCGGGTTCGAATTGTATCAATCCATGCTCGAAGACGCGATTTTGGCGGCCAAAGCGGGCGAGATGGGGCTGGAAAAGGCCAAGGATGCTTTCAGCCCGCAAATCACCGTCGATGCGCCGATCATGATCCCCGAAGATTACGTCCCAGATCTGGCTGTTCGCATGGCGCTTTATCGCCGGCTCAACCAGGCGCAGGACAAGGCG
The DNA here is from genome assembly GCA_013214365.1 of Erythrobacter sp. GTDB lineage: Bacteria > Pseudomonadota > Alphaproteobacteria > Sphingomonadales > Sphingomonadaceae > Erythrobacter. Next base: position 1,949 of record JABSPI010000347.1, on the reverse strand, counting down.
GAGATTGAAAGTCTGGCAGCCGAGATGATCGACCGGTTTGGCGATTTACCCGATCCGACCAAAAACCTCATCCGCCTGATCGAGATCAAACATCAGGCAATCACCGCCAATATCGCCAAGATCGATGTCGGCGCACGCGGCACATTGGTCACGTTCCATCAGGACAATTTCCCCGATGGGCCAGGTCTGATTGCCTATGTCGACCGGCTCAAAGGGACAGCCAAACTGCGCCCTGACATGAAGCTTGTGATCAACCGTGCATGGGGCAATCCGCAAAGCCGTTTGAACGGCCTGTTCCAGTTGACCAAAGGCTTGAGCGGCATCGTGCGCAAGGCGCAAAGGAACTAGGCGCAGCGCTCGGCAAGAGTAAGCTTCGCCAAATCACAATGGCTTGGCCATCCGGGCAAGCGGGATCGCGGTGCCCGATGCGTCCGCCTCCACCTCCTCGACTATGCGATAGCCGCAGGCTTGGTAGAGCGGCTTGCCGCTCATCGTGGCCATCAATTCAACCTGTGTGAAACCGTTCTGCGCTGCCGCCTTTTCGCATTCTTGCAACACGATCCTGCCCACTCCGCGGCGAACCCAATCGGGGTGGGTGTACATCGCTCTGATCTTGGCGGGATCGCAGCTGGGATCGAGCAATTCGGGATCCCTGAGGTCAAGGCTGTGATCGCCGCCATACAAGGTCGCGCGCTTGCTCCACCCTCCGCATCCGACCAAAATCCCTTCGCACTCCACCAGCAGATAGGTCCCATCATCAATCAATTGGGTATCCAGCCCCATAATCTGGTGGCTGGCTTTGATTTGTTCACCGCTTAGGAAACCGGCCTGCAATTGATCGATCGCAGCCATCATCACCGCGTGAATCGCAGGGATATCCGCGACTTTGGCCCAGCGAGTTTGAAACGCGGCGCGAGGGGAAGGTTCATTCGGCAAGCCATCACGCTCCTGTGTCAGACCGGTTGATCAGCGCAGACTAAACCAAATCTCACACCGGGCCCAATGCCTTTGCGCACGCGCTCACGCAGGATTGCAAACCCGCCTGCCCTAGCCGTGGCCCGCCCCTCGGGCGGTGGCGGCAAGCGCCAAGACCTGATCGCTTTGCATCGGTTGTGCGCGCAGGAAACCCTGCCAGTAATCGCAGCCTTCGGCTTTGATCGTCGCACGCTGCACGTCGCTTTCAATCCCTTCGGCATAGATCGCCAGGTCAAGCGCCTTGCCCAATTGCATAATTGCACGCAAAACTGCGAGCGCCTTGGCATCGCCCGGCACCCCATCGACCATGATCTTGTCGAGCTTGATAGCGTCGAGTGGCAATTCGCGTAGATAGCGGAAATTGCAAAAGCCAGCGCCGAAATCATCGAGCGCAGTGCGAAACCCCAATGCGCGCAAAGCCGCCAGCGCCGCCGATGCCTGCTCCAGATTGCGCAGCAGTAAATCCTCTGTGATCTCCAGCATCAACCGCTCTGGCGCGATGTTGCTTTTCGCAATGATGCCAGCAAAATCGGCCGCAAAACGCGGATCACCCAATTCCTCCGGTGTAATGTTAAGCGACACGGTCAACCGGTCCGGCCAATCGCGCGTGTCTTCGAGAGCGCGGGCCACCACATGGCGCGACAAAGGCGCAACCAAAGCTGCCCGCTCCGCGATCGCAAACAGGTCGCGCGCGCCGATTTCGCCCAAAGTGGGATGTTGCCAACGCGACAGCGCCTCTGCCCCCACTACCGCCCCGGTGCGGCAGGAAAATTGTGGCTGGAACAACACCTCGATCTCGCGCCTATCAAGCGCTCGCAACAGATCCGCTTCGAGCGCGGCAGGCTTGACCCCCGGGAACGGATCGCTCGAAGGCCCGCGCAAGGAGCGCGAGAGCGGCCCATTGGACGCCCCGCCCGAAACGCCGCCGATCGAACCCGATGCCGCATCCGCCGAAGATGATTGACCTTTATCCA
>JABSPI010000346.1 GCA_013214365.1 Erythrobacter sp. | reverse complement strand
ACCATCGCCCAGACCGGTGCGGGCCGCCGCAATGCAAGGGCGCAGGCCGACATGACCTGGGTCGAGCGGGGCGCGAGTGTCTTTCGCCTGCCCGGCATTTACGGCCCGGGGCGCAGCGCGCTCGACCGGGTGCGCGATGGCAAAGCGCGGCGAATTGACCTGCCCGGACAGGTTTTCAGCCGCGTCCATGTCGACGACATTGTCAGCGGCGTGGTCGCCGCAATGGTCCAGAATACGCCGCCCGGTGCCTACAATCTGGCCGATGATCTGCCCGCCAGCGGCAATGACGTGACGCAAGAAGCCTGCCGTCTGCTCGGTATCGAACCGCCCCCGCTGGAGACATTGGACAAGGCCAATCTGTCCGACATGGCGCGCGGCTTTTATTCCGAAAACCGCCGGGTCGCCAATGGCAAGGCCAAGCGCGCGCTGGGCTGGAGACCCAAATATCCCACCTATGTCGAAGGGCTTGCATCGCTGCTTTAGGGTTGGATATTTTGGCCGCCCCCCGCGCCCGCTAGCCCCCCTGCTTGGAGCGCAAGGCAAGGATCATCCCGACCACCGCCAGCCCCATGCCCCCAGCGGTCAGCGCGGTCCATTGATAGCCCTCAAACAGGGTCGAGACGAACATCGCGACCGAAATCGTCAGGATCGCATTATAGGCCGTGCGCCCCGCGCCAATTTCGCGCACCAGATTGTAATGCAGCGGAAAGGTCACCACCGATCCGATCAAAGCGAGATAGACAATCCCGCCCCAATAGCCCGGCGATGCAGGAAAGGGCGGCGGACCGGCCACCGCGAAAGCCAGCCCTAGATCGAAAATCGTCCCATAGAGCATCGCCCACGCCAGCAGGCTGACCATCGGCACGGCGCGCCCGGTTGGATTGGCTTGAACCACATTGGCAATCGATGCGGTGAGTATGCCGAGCAAAGCCAGCCCGATCCCCAAGGCCACATTGCCGCCAATCACGCCGGCATCGGGATTGCTGGTCCATTCATGCACCAACAAAGTCGAGACCCCGACAATCGCGATCAAACTGCCCCACATAAACCCGCCGGCAATCCGTTCGCCGATCACAAACCGCGCCAACAGCGCATTGGGCACCATCATCAACCCGAACATCAAGGCCACAATCCCCGATGTCACATACAATTCGGCGTGATAGACAAACAGGAAATTGCCGCTGAACTGCAACACCCCGACCACCATTGCCAGCCGGTGTTCCGCGCGGTTCAAACGCAGCCGCCGTTTCATCAGATAAGCGACCAGAAACAGCGCCGGTGTCGCCAGCAAGAAACGGTAAAACACCGACCAGGCCGCAGGCACGCCGTCAATCTGTCCGGTGATGATGAACCAGGTCGACCCCCAGATCGTGCCGGTCAGCACAAACGGGACGATCACGCGCCAATTGAGCATGCTCATCCCCTCAGATCCCGCATTGGATGTCATATCAAACGCAGATCAAAGCGCCGCAATCGCGCGGCCCAGAGCGGCCGCGTCACTCTCGCTTGTGTTCCACGCAGTGACGAAGCGCGCGGCATCATCGCCCCAATCGTAAAACGCGAAATCTTGTTGGCGCAGCGCCTCGCGCTCTTGCGCGGACAGGCGCACAAACAATTCATTGGCTTCAACCGGGTGGAGCAGGCGATCAGAGCATCCCGCCGCCACTTCGCGGGCGGCGTCATTGGCGTGGGTGGCATTGGCAAACCACACATCGCCCTCGAGCATGGCGAGGATTTGCGCCGCAAGATAGCGCCCCTTGCATTGCAAGTGCCCGGCGCGCTTGCGGCGATATTTGACCAGATCGGCGGCGGCGGGATCGAACAACACGACCGCCTCGGCGCTCATCCCGCCATTTTTGATAAATCCGAAGGCGAGGCTGTCGACCCCGCCGGCCGCTGCGCGCGCTGCGCTTTGCGCATTGCCGCCCAAAAATGCCGCCGCATTGGCAAACCGCGCGCCATCCATATGCAGGCCCAGCCCGCGCTCGCGCGCAAAGCCGCTCAAACCTGCAAGCTCATCCGCGCTGTAGCTGCGGCCATATTCGCTCGCCTGGGTGATCGAAATGGCGTGCGGCTGGACCTGGTGGACATCGTCGCGGATCGGGTCGATCACGCGCGCAATGTCGTCGCCCGACAATTTCGCCCCGGTCCCTTGGGCATGGATCAGCTTGGCGCCGTGCAGGTAGAAACCCGGCGCCCCGCCCTCATCCACTTCGATATGCGCCTCTTGATCGCACACCACCGCGCCATGCGGCTGGCACATCGTGGCCAGCGCCAGACAATTGGCCGCGGTCCCGGTCGCGACCCATAGACCCGCACATTCGCGCCCGAACAGATCAGTGAACCGCGCATCAAGCTGCGCCGAGAGCGCATCGCCATCATACGGCGTATCGGCGGCATCGGCGGCGCGCATCGCCTCCCATATGGCGGGATGCACCGGGGCGGCATTGTCGGACAAAAAGGGCTTCAATTCAGTCATAGCGCAATTGCCTCTAGCCGGGATATACGAACACGCAAGAAGGAGCAGACATGAACGCGCAAAATCCGCCCGTGACGATCACCCATAAGACGACCGGCACAGGCGGCGTATATACCGCAAAGGTCGAGGGCAAGAGCGCGTCCGGCTATCTCGAATGGGAAGCGCGCGCCGATGGCGCCCGGATCGCCGCGCACACCGTGGTGCCAAGAGCGATTGGCGGGCGCGGCATTGCCGGATTATTGGTTGACCAATTGATCGCCGATGCGCGCCGGTTGGGCGTCAAAGTGGTGCCGCAATGCTCCTATGTCGCGGCCAA
>JABSPI010000345.1 GCA_013214365.1 Erythrobacter sp. | reverse complement strand
CAGTGCATACATATGCAAGTCGTGAGTCTTCTGCGGCACGCTGAATGCTCCAAAGCCTGCAGGGACATAAGATCCTTGAGACATGCCAGAAGAATCAGACATGTCAGCGCCCACATGCATCACAAAGGCCAATTGCAGGCAGCCATCCAATGCAGCAGGGTGTACCATCAAGCCCGTTTCATTGTGATCACTTGGAAGAGCATTAGGAATACTCTTCATGCATCCTTGAGCAGCTCTTCCGCTATTCACACGCACATTCCATGCACCACTGAACTGAGGACCATACTGAAGGCCGCCAGACGATAGAAGCTTGTGCACTTCACACCAGTCCACTGGACCTTGGCATTGACTGCGGACGCAGTCTATAGACACGCCTGTGTCACTCACGCCCTCAGCATTGTCGACCTCGCTCACAAGTCTGCAAGTCAAAGAGCGCATATGAACACTGCTTCCACCTTGACCTGGCGTGGAAGTTGAACCAATATGGAGATCGCCCGTCAGACACCACACCTTGCTCTCCAAGTACACAGGAGGTGCACTTGCTGTGTCATCTGTCAGTGCGGATAACATCAAAGGCGCGGTGATAGATGCGTTCACTGCTGCGCCAGGCAAGGAGCCCTGATGAGTCACAGACACCAATGCACTGGCAGTTTCCATGAAGCCCGCACCAGGGAAGAGCACACGGCCCATCACTCTGTGGTCCCAAATCCACTGCATACTAGGACGCAGCAATTGGCTGTACATGCAGACATGGATATCATCATGCAGTACAGGTAGTGCTGACACAACCAAAGGATGGGATAGTGGACCCACCCAGAAGCGCTGATTCCTCCAATGCTGACCTGCCCAGCTTGAGAGCACTCCAACATTTACCATTGTGTGCCTCACCAAAGCATGAGCGTTGGTTCCTTGGAAGGCAAATGCACTCACACCAGAGGCATGGGTTGACATAGAGTTTGAGTCACTCCAAGTCAAACCATTTTGCTCACGGCACATATGACCCAAACGAGCAATCTGACGAGACTGTTGAGAGCCTCCCAAGATGCGCGTCAAATGAGGATTGACGTGGCGCAAGTGAAGCACGGGAGATGTTGTTCTATGGCATGTGCCATGAATGGCATGAATCAAGCCAACAACACCAGCGGCAGGCTCTGTATGACCCACGTAAGTCTTACCAGCCTGCACGCTGAGAGGCGCCACGTGCTCAGTGTCAGACGAGCCAGAAGTGGTCTTTGAGTGCATCAGCACTGCATGAGCTGCACCAATCTCAATAGGATCTCCAAGAGGAGTACCAGTACCATGCATGTTGAGTATGGCGACAGAGAAGGATGTCAATGTGGCCCTTTGCAATGCACTGGATATCACTCTCTGCTGTGCGGGACCATTTGGTGCTGTCAAAGCAGAAGAACGTCCATCTTGATTGACAGCAGATCCTGCAAAGCATATCACAGGACCATCTCTGGCAATGGACTTTCCTTCACCATCCAACAGCAAAACGCCACAAGCTTCTCCACGCACATATCCATCAGCATCTGCATCCAAGGTCTTGCACCTGCCTTCAAGGGACAGCATACCCGCTTGCTTGAATACGACACCAGTGTCTGGCGCCAATGTCAGGTTCACACCGCATGCAAGCGACATAGTGCATTCACGCAGTATTATACTGTCACAAGCTATATGAGATCCAACCAAAGAAGATGAACAAGCAGTGTCTGTGCTTATTGCAGGACCTTGCAAGCCATACACATATGACACGCGGCCTGCAGCGACACTCAATGCACTTCCTGTTCCAACGTATGGACTGGCTTCAGTTAGATAGTGAGACATCACTTTACTGTAGTCCATGCTTGAAATACCAACAAACACTCCAACAGGTGATGACCTGGAAGTATTTGATGTCAAGGCCTCCCAAGCACCCTGCAACAACAATCTCTGTTGAGGGTCCATAACCAATGCTTCACCTTGAGACACGCGCAGACATTCTGAGTCAAACATCTCAACCTCGCACATCAAGCCACCAAAGTAGGACCCAACTGGGCCAGCACGCCAAGCAATCGATTCTGAATCTGCACGTTCATATACTGAGCTGCAGTCCAAGCCACAACTCTCTTCAATGCTTGTACGCATCCTTCCTGGAGCACGACTTGATACTGATGACACATAGATCATCACATCATCCAGAACCTTACCACCAGGAACACCTTGACTTAGACTTTGATCTTGCATCATCTCCTCAACTTCTTCTTCAGGAGCCAATGTGTCACTGATGAAACCTGCTACAGCATTGATATTTGGATAGTCAAACACCAAAGTTGAGGGTAACTCTACACCCATAGTCTGCTGGACTGTATTGAAAAGCTCTACAGCTCCCAAAGAGTCCAAACCAGCATCCATCAAAGGTTCGTCCTCACCAACTTCAGATCCTACAACGCCATTCACAATCACCTTCAACTGGCTCAAAATCTCCTTCTTGCGCTCTACAGGAGAAAGAGATGACATTGCAGAACGCTTGGAGCTATCTTTTGTCATACCCTGTGAAATATCCACTTCACCTGCGAGATCACTGAAGAATGCGGGAACAGCAGGCATCAACTTGAGGAAGCGGCCCCATGAGATTGGAGCCGCAGCCAACAATGGCAAAGACATGCCAGCGCTAGCATGGTGAGTGGATCGCATAATGCTTCCCAACACACACAAGCCTTCCACAGATGTCAATGACTGCATGCCCACACGCTCCAATCTTGATGATGTTGATGAGGATTGCAAAGCCATGCCTCCACCTGACCATGCTCCCCA
>JABSPI010000344.1 GCA_013214365.1 Erythrobacter sp. | reverse complement strand
ATTGTTGCCCCATCGCGCCCACGCCAGGTGCGTTGCAATAATGTGACCTTGGTGATTTTTTGCTTTTCACGCCGCGCCGTTTGTTGCGCGCCTGCGTAGATCTGCCTAGTGGGGCGCAACGCATCGGTAACGGGAATGCGGTGCGCGCCTTATCCGGGCGCAATTCCGCGGCTGTCCCTGCAACTGTAAGCGGTGAGTTTCTGGCGCGTGCCCCGACAGGGGCTGCCACTGAGCACTAAGCTTGGGAAGGTGCGCCAGCGACCTCGACCCGCAAGCCAGGAGACCGACCGAAGCGGGTCGCTTGCATGCCCCTCTCAGGGATTGGAGAGGCGCGGTTTGGCGCTTTGGGTCTGCGGGCCCGGGGGTCCCTTCGTTTGAAGCGACGATTTGTGTCGGCTGTGCGGGATACACCCCCGCGCGGCCAATTGCGTTGCTTGCTTGGAAGGAAAACCGGCAATGAAAATCTATCTGTTATGCTCGGCCGCGCTTGCGGCTGTGGCGACCCACGCCCCCGCTCTGGCGCAGGACCGCGCTGATGCGGATTGCGCCCAAAGCGGCGATTGCGCCGTCACCACCGGATCTGAACCGAGCGGGGACGGCATCATCGTAACCGCCTCGCGCCAGCAAGACGGGGTTGTGATCGAGGACTTCACCGGCTCGGCCACCGTGATCACTGCGCGCCAGATCGAGAACCGCCAGACCCGCAATATCGAGGACGTTTTGCGCGATGTGCCCGGCGTTGCGGTCGCCTCGACCCCGGGCCAGACCCAGATCCGTGTGCGCGGGACCGAGGCCAATCATATCCTTGTTCTGGTCGACGGGATCGAAGTGTCTGACCCGGGCAGCGGTGAATATGATCTGGGCACGTTGCAGGCCGAAATTGGTGCGCGCATCGAAGTTTTGCGCGGCCCGCAATCCGCGCTCTATGGCAGCGAAGCGGTCGGCGGGGTGATCGCCTATGACAGCGGCACCTATGACGGGCTGGGCGCGCGGATCGAATTTGGCACAAACACCACCGTCAATGGCGCGGCGCGCTGGGGCACGGGCGGCGATGTGTGGGATGTCTCGCTCTCGGCCGCGGTGGTGAGCACCGATGGCGAACCCAATGCCCGCGAAATTGCCGGCAATGGCGTGCGCGATCTGGGCCGTGACAGCTACACTTTGTCGGGCAAGGCCAATCTCGATCTGGGCGAAAATCTGCGCCTGCGCGCGGTGGGCCGTTATGTCCGCACGCAAGGCGATTTCAACGAACAGGATTTCGCCTTTGGCAGCCCGACCTATGGCTTTGTGATCGATTCTCCGGGGACCGATTTCGACAATGAGAGCCTTTCTGGCCTGATCGGGGCACGGCTTGAATTGGCTGATGGGGCGTGGGTCAATGATGTGTCGGTGCAATACACCGATGCCAATCGCCAAACCAACCAGCCCACCGGCTTTCCCAGCTCCACCACCAGCGACCGGCTCAAAGCCTCCTATGTCTCAACCTATGATTTCGGCGGCAGCGACCATGCGGTGACATTTGCGGTCGATTACGAATTGGAGGGCTTTAACAATGTCGGCACCTTCAATGATCGCAAGCAATCCGAAACGCTCAGCTTTGTGGGCGAATATCGCTACACCGGCGAATTGTTCGATGTGACCGCGGCGATGCGGCACGATTCGAACGATTTGTTTGATGACGCCACCACTTTCCGGTTTGGTGCAGGCGTCAATCTGACCGATAGTTTGCGGGTGCGCGCGGCCATGGGTACCGGGGTGAAAAACCCCACGCTGAGCGAATTGTTCGGCTTTTTCGACGGCGTGTTCGTGGGCAATGCCGACCTGCAACCCGAAGAATTGGTCTCTTGGGAAGCAGGCGTGGATCAAAGCTTTGCCGATGGCGCGGCGCGTTTGTCGGTGACCTATTTCAACGGCGATCTGGAAAACGAGATCGACACCGCTTTTCTGCCGCCCGATTTTGTCGCGCAACCCTTTAACCGCACCAGCACCAGCACCCAGCAGGGCGTCGAAGTGGCCTTTGCGGCGCAATTGGGCACGCAATGGGATGTCAATCTGGCCTACACCTATCTCGATGCCGAAGAGGACGGGGTCACCGAAGTGCGCCGGCCACAAGACACCGCCAGCGCGGCGGTGACATGGACCGCGCCCAGCGACAAGGCGGCTGCGACCTTGGTGGTGCGCTATAATGGCGAGGCGACCGATTCCGATTTCACTGTTGGCTTCCCTCCGGGCGTTGCAACGCTGGACGATTACACTTTGGTCAATCTCAATGCCCGCTATGAAATTGTGCAAGGGATCAATTTGTTTGGCCGGGTCGAAAACCTGCTCGATGAAACCTACGAACAGGTCTTCACCTTCGTCTCGCCCGGGCGTCAATTTGTCGCCGGGATCAGCGCGGAATTTTGATCTGCGCGCCGGGGGTCGTGGTGTGATTTGAGGCGCGCATTGCGAACCCAATCGCATCTGTGCGCGGCGCGAGGCTTGCCCTTGCGGTCCAATGGGCCGCTGGGGCAGCGGCAAACTCACCTCTCGCAATCTGACGAGGAAATGCTAGGGGCTTACCCATGCATTTCCTCGATCAGGCCAAAATCTATCTCAAATCAGGAGCTGGGGGACCGGGTGCGGTCTCTTTCCGGCGCGAGAAATATATCGAATATGGCGGGCCGGATGGCGGCAATGGCGGCAAGGGCGGCGATATCATCTTCGAAGCCGTGCCCGGCCTCAACACGCTGATCGATTTTCGCTACGCACAGCATTTCAAAGCCAAGCGCGGCAATCACGGCCAGGGCAAGGACAAGACCGGCGCGGGCGCCGATGATCTGGTGAT
>JABSPI010000343.1 GCA_013214365.1 Erythrobacter sp. | reverse complement strand
TGCGCGGCTTTGTGTTCTCTTGTGTGGCATTTGGGGGCCTTTGTGCCGCGCTTGTGCTGGGCGTGGGAGAGGGGATGGCGCAGCGCGATCCGCTCTTGCTCGAACCCGATGAGGCGCAGGCCGAGCTGGAACGGGCGACCCGCGGAAGCCAGCGCGCTGAAGCGCGTGCGGCGATGTTGCTGCGCGAGGCGCAAAGCGTCAGCGAAACCGCCGATAAGACCGCGCGCGAAGCCGCCGCGACGGCCGCGCAGATCCAGGCCACCGAAGCCAATATTGTCGCGGCCCGCGCGCGCTATTCTCTGGCCATTGCCGATCGCGAAGCGTTGACCGCGCGCTTGGCCGAGCGGCGCCAGCCGCTGGTGCGGTTGACCGGCGCATTGCAAACCAGCGCGCGGCGCCCTTTGGCGCTGTCGGCGCTGCAGCCCGGCTCGCTTAAGGAACTGGTCTATGTCCGCGCTGTTTTGGACGCTGCTGTGCCCGAAATACGCGAGCGCACCGCCGCTTTGCGCGGTGAGCTGGAAGCGGGGCGCGCGCTTGAGCAGCAAGCGGCCAGCGCGCTCGATAATCTGCGCGCCGCCGAAGAAGAATTGCGCCAGCGCCGGGCCGATCTGAACGCGCTCGAAACGCTCCAACGGCTCGCGTCAAGCGATGCGCGCAACAGCGCCGCGCGCGAGGAGGAGCGCGCGCTGGCTCTGGCCGAGGAAGCGCGCGATCTCGATGGATTGATCGACCGGCTCGACGAAGTGGCCAAAACCCGCCGCCGGCTTGCCGCTTTGCCGGGGCCGGTGCCGCGCCCTGATGATATTGCCAGGGCATCCGGCGATGGCGCGCTGCAAACCGCTCCTGCATCTGCCAGCGCGCCCGCAGGCGCCATTCCGGTTGCTACCAATCCTGCTCCGGTGGCCGCAGACGGGCGCGCTCTGGGCAGTTTCCAGCTCCCCGTGCAGGGGCGAACATTGGCCGGGTTCGGGACTTTGCGCGAAAGCGGCGCGCGCTCAACCGGGCTTGAATTGTTGCCGGCCCCCGGCGCCCAAGTGGTTGCGCCCAGCGCGGGTAGAGTCGCCTTTGCCGGGCCTTATCGCGGGTTTGGGCAGATTGTGATTGTCGAACATCCGGGCGGCTGGACCAGTTTGGTTACCGGGCTGGCGCGGGTCGATGCGCAGGTTGGAGACCAGCTGATTGGTGGCACGCCTTTGGGTGTTGCGGGCAATGATGGCGAGGTGGTGACGATTGAGTTGCGGCGCGATGGCGAACCCGTCAATCCGCTCAACCACCTCGGCTAAGGCGTATCGGACCTGCCGCTTTCGCCTCCAAACCGGCTTATCCCGCGTAACTTTTCCAACACAAATGCATGTCCCCGCACGGGACGCGCAGCGCGGGTCTGACGAAGTTATCTGGCGTTCAGCTTGCGCGTTCTATATTGATGGTTGCATCAAGGAGCCTTCTTAACCGATGAAAATTGCACCGATCGTTCGCAACACCGCCCTTATCACTCTGGGTGCAGCGCTGGCCACAACCGGTTCTGTCTTCGCCCAGTCCAGCGCCCCGGCCGATGCCGATCTGGCCAAGATCTACGCAATCATGCAGCGGGTGCAGGCCAATTATGTCGAACCGGTCGAGGATGATGTTCTGGTGCGCGGGGCAATTGACGGCATGCTGTCCGCGCTCGACCCGCACAGCGCCTATCTCGATGGCAGCGATCTGGAACGGCTCACCACCATGATCGATGGCAATTATTCGGGTCTGGGCCTGTCGGTTGTGATGGAAGAGGGTGCGGTTAAAGTGATTTCGCCCTTCAAGGGCAGCCCGGCCGACAAAGCGGGCATCAAAGCGGGCGATTTCATCACCCATTTGAACGGCGAGCTGATTGTCGGGGGAAGCTTGGATGATGCAGTGGCGCGGATGCGCGGCGAGGCTGGCACATCGATTGGCCTGACCATTTTCCGCCCCGGCCGTGATGAACCGATCGAAGTTGATGTGACCCGCGGTGTGATCGAGCTTGAGCCGGTCACTTACGAATTGCAGGACGGCAATATCGGGCTGATCTCGGTCAATGAATTTTCTGCCGATGTGGGCCGCGATGTCTATGATGCGTGGGGCGCTTTGCAAGAGGAGGCAGCGGGCCGGATGGCGGGCCTTGTGCTTGATTTGCGCTCCAATCCGGGCGGCAGCCTCGACGAGGCGGTGGCATTGACCGATCTGTTTGTCGATGAAGGCCAGATTGTGTCGCAGCGCGGCCGATCATGGGGGGAAACCTTCCAGTTTGAGGCTGATGATCTCAATTATTATCTGCGCCGCCGGGTCAGCCGCGAAGACGCGCAAATTTTCATGGGTCAGATCGCCAGTGATGTGCCGATGATCGTGCTGATTGATGCCGGTTCTGCCTCTGCTTCGGAAATTGTTGCCGGCGCGCTGCAGGACCATGGCCGCGCGCTGATCATGGGTCAGCGCAGCTTTGGCAAGGGTTCGGTTCAGTCGCTCTTGCCGCTGGGGCGCGATTCGGCGCTTAAATTGACCACGGCGCGCTATTACACCCCGCTCGGCAAATCGGTGCAGGAAGGGGGCATCACCCCCGATATTCGCGTGCCGCAATTGTCCGATCCCGATTACGCCCTACGCGAGAAATACCAGACCCGCGAATCCGATTTACGTGGCCATCTGATCAACGATCTGGGGATCGAGGATGATGAGGTCGAAGCCGATCGCATCGCCGATCCGCGCTTCCAGCTGACCGCTGAGGAATTGGAGGAGCAGGGGGTTGAGGATTTCCAGCTGCATTACGCGTTTGAAACCCTGCGCCGCACCACGGCCAGCACGGTCGCGCTCAGCCAAA
>JABSPI010000342.1 GCA_013214365.1 Erythrobacter sp. | reverse complement strand
CCGTATTTGGGGCGCAGATAGGTGTCGATCGCCAGATTGGCCGTGGGATAACCCAATTTGCGCCCATTCTTATCGCCATGTTCAACAATGCCGCGAATCGCAAAGGGCCGGGTGAGCAGATCGCTCGCCAATTGCGGGTCGCCATTGCGCAAAGCTTCGCGAATGCGGCTGGATGACACCACCCCGCTGCCATCGGCCCCTTCGCCCACGACCGCATCGACAATGCGCGATTTCAAACCCTTTTCAGCGCCAAATCCGGCCAAGACATCGACATTGCCCTTGGCCCCTTTGCCAAAGGTGAAATCGCCGCCGGTTACCACGCCATATGCGCCAAAGCGTTCGATCAGGATTTCGGTGATGAAATCCTGCGCGCTGGTGCTCGATAGATCGGCGTCGAAATGGAACACCAACATCGCGGTTGCGCCCGCGGCCAGATACAGCTCTTGGCGCTGTTCCAGCGTGGTCAGGCGAAAGGGCGGGGTGTCAGGTTTGAAAAACCGCACCGGATGCGGATCAAAGGTCGCGATGATCGAGGGGCGGCCTTCCTCATGCGCCCACGCGATCGCTTCGCCAGCGACGGCCTGGTGCCCGCGGTGAAAACCGTCAAAATTGCCCAGCGCAATGATCGCCCCGCGCAGCGCATCGGGCACACGCCCGCGGTGGTCGAGCCAGCGCATTACACCGCATCCTTTTGGGCAGTGGGCTTTGGGGCAGTGCGGCCATAGGTGACGAAGGAATAAGCGGGTCGGTTGTCCTGCGCGGGATGATCCTCACGCGCTGTGACCTCCCATTCGGGGCCGAGCGGCTTCATAAAGGTATCACCGGCATAATCGGCGTGAATTTCGGTCACCTCAACGCGGTCTGAAAGGGGCAGAAACACATCATAAATCGCTGCACCGCCCACAATCATGATTGTGCCTGCATCATTGTCGCGGCTCGCAAGGTCGAGCGCCTCATCAAGCGTGCGTGCCAAATGTGCGCCGGGGGCATTCCAATCATCGCGCCGCGACAAGACGATATGTCGGCGCCCGGGCAAGAGGCCGGGTAGGCTTTCAAAGGTTTTGCGCCCCATAATCATCGGCAGGCCCTCACCATGCTTGCCCATGGTCAGCGCCTTGAACCGCTTGAGATCGGCGGGCAGATGCCAAGGCAGCTTGCCTTCATTGCCAATCGCGCCATTGGCCGCGCGGGCATAGATGAGGACGATTTCGTGGCTCACCGATTGGCCTCAATCCACCTCGTTGCCGACGCGCGTGACATGGCCCATCTTGCGGCCCTCACGCACCTCTTTCTTGCCATAGAGGTGGAGATGCGGCTCGCCTTCCTCTGACAGGATTTGATGCGCGCTCAACGCGTCGGTGCCGACAATATTGCGCATTTCGATCGATGGAAAACGCGTTTGCGTCCCACCCAGCGGCAGGCCAGCCACCGCGCGGATGTGGTTTTCAAACTGGCTCGTGGCGGCACCTTCAATGGTCCAATGCCCCGAATTGTGCACTCGCGGGGCCATTTCATTGAACACCGGCCCGTTGGCTGTGGCAAAGAATTCGAGGGTCAAGACCCCGACATAGCCCAGCGCATCCGCGGTTTGCCGGGCAATGGCGCGCGCTGCCTCCACTTGCCCTTCGATCAGAGCACCTGCAGGCAGTGTGGATTTGACCAACATGCCGCCCTTGTGGGTGTTTGCACTCGAATCCCAGAACCGCACTTCGCCCTGGGCCGAGCGCACCAGAATGACCGAAAATTCGGTTTCGAAATCAACCAGACCTTCATAGATGCACGCGCGCCCGGGAAAACGCACCCCTTCGGCCTCATGCGCTGAGGCAATGCGCCATTGCCCTTTGCCGTCATAGCCATCGCGCGCCGTCTTCAAAATTCCCGGCGCGCCAATCTGTTCGAGGGCTCGGGCAAAATCCTCTTCGCTGTCGACCCGGGCAAAGGGTGCACAGGTCGCGCCCAGCTCTTGCACGAAACGTTTTTCCGCCAACCTGTCCTGAGCCACGCCCAATGCCTTGGGGTTGGGCGCCAGCAATGCCTCAGGGATCACCTCAACCGCTGCCAGCGGGACATTTTCAAACTCCCACGTCACCCGGTCGCAGCGCGAGGCAAACTCAGAGATCGCGGCGGTATCGCCCCATCCACCCTCGATGAAGTCGACGCACATATCCGCGGCAATATTGTCGCCCGCTGGCCCATAGCCGATGACCCGGTAGCCCAGCTGGGCGGCGCATGCTGCAAGCATACGGCCCAATTGTCCCCCGCCAAGAATGCCGATGGTTGATCCTGGTTGCAGCGCCAAGAAAGCTTTCCCCGTATCGCCCTGAGCTTATCGATCAGTGGGCGGGCGAAGTCCCGTTGATCGCTAAGGTTTGTCGTTGCAATAGGGGCAAGTGGCTCGGTTCGACAAGCGCAGCGATGGCTAAGCGGGCAAATTATTTAGCCTTGAGGTGTTTCGCCCACTGCCGCAGTGCGCGCCGCGCGCCAATCTTGGAGCCTTTGCGACAAATCTTCATCGCCAATTGCAAGAATAGCCGCAGCCATCAGAGCCGCGTTTTTCGCACCAGCCTCGCCAATTGCGAGCGTACCGACCGGGATGCCGGCGGGCATTTGCACGATCGAAAGCAGGCTGTCCCATCCCGACAAAGCCTTGGACTGAACCGGCACGCCGAGCACGGGAAGATGCGTCATGCTGGCAATCATGCCGGGCAAGTGCGCCGCGCCGCCAGCTCCGGCGATGATCACATCAAATCCTTCGCCTTGCGCGCCTTTGGCAAAGTCGGACATCCGGTCGGGCGTGCGATGCGCCGAGACAATCCGTGCCTCATGCTCAACCCCAAGTTCGTCCA
>JABSPI010000341.1 GCA_013214365.1 Erythrobacter sp. | reverse complement strand
ACACCACCCCGACCGTGAGCACAAACAAGGTCTCGAAACTGGCCAGCGGGATGACCCGGTCATACAATTGCATCGCATAGAGCGAGGTTGCGAGCGTCAACAGATTTGCAAACACCGTGGCCACGCCCGCCACCACCAGAACCCGGCTGCGGCGTTTGATCGCTTTGGCGAACACGCCGATCGCGCGTGGCTGACCGACGTTGGGGCCGGCGGCGGCGTGCAAGGGGTCGGGGATGTGCAGGCTGAAATAGGATTGCCCCTCATCCCACACCAATGGCGCGGGGTCATCGATCAACGCCAATTCGGTTTCGCTGATCCATTGCCGCGCCACCATCCAACCGCGCTGCGGATCGTGGACCAGCAGCGGAAATTGGCCCGGTTGGGGGCGCGAGGTGACCTGATCGGGGCGGTCCCAGCGCAATTGGACGCGGACAAGTTCGAGCGCCTCATCGTCATCGCCAAGATCAAATTGCGCCAAGGGCGCATCCCAATCGGGCGCGAGCGTGGAGCCCACCGCGCGGGCATAGGTTTCAATCGCTGAAAAAACCGAAGCTTGGCTCATGATATGTCTCGTTCGCCTTCTACTTCAGATGCCTTCAGGCCGCCAGCGGCAGGACAGGGCAAGAATGCGGGTTGCGCTGTTGGCGACGCTCACCCTTGCGTCGCTGAGCGCGATGCGGGTGGAGACCTTTTCGCGCGCGGCATTGAGCACGTCGAGCCAGCTGCGCCGGCCCGCGACAAATTGCCGTTCATAACTCAACAACAGCGAATCGGCTGCATCCACCGCGATTGTGCCGGTTTCGTCGCGCCGTTGGTTGGAGCGCAAATCGACATATTGGGAGCGCAATTGGGCGCGCACTTCGCGGTCGGCTTCGCCCAGTTCCGCGATGGCGCGATCAACCCGCGCCCGTGCGCTGTCCGTGGCGGCGAAATTGCTCAACCCATTGCCGGTCTGCATCCGCAAAACCAATGCGGCGCGCGACCCGGTCAGCTCGCTTTGCGACAATTGCAATAGGACCTGCGGGAGGATGTCGCTGCGCACGGTGTCGACCTGCGCCTCGGCCAGATCAACTTCGCCTTGCCGCCGCTCCAGAGCGGGCGAGCAATTGACCATCTCCATTAGCGCGAGCGCCTCTGGCGGCAAATTGTCGGTCAAACCGGCAGCGGGAAAAATCACATTCTCCACCGGCGCACCGACCAATTGTTCAAGCCGCACGAGCGCGTTTTCGCCCTGTTGATTGGCGCTCGACAATTCAATTTCGAGCTGAGTTAGACGCGATTGCGCCAAAGTGAGGTCGGCGAGCGGCGAAACCTGCTGCGCCACGCGCCGTTCGATCGAGACCACCAGAGCGCGCATTTCCACCAGACCCGCCTCTATCACGCGCGCGCGTTCGAACGATAACAGCGCCTCGTAATAAGCAGAGATGACCGCGTTGAGGATGTTGAAGCGCACCTCCCGGATCGCGGTGCGCCCGACATCGCGGTTGATGCGCGCGGCATCGATGCGGGCGCCGATCCCGCCGCCCGCCCAAATCGGTTGTTCAAGCGCAAGATTGACCGCCAGACCATCGGCATCGGCGGCGTTCGAACCCCCGGTTGTCGCCAGAACTTCGGCTGAAAGATTGGGGAAACGTTGCCATTGGGCCACTTCGAGATCGCTGTTGAGCGCGGCCAATTCGGCCAATTGGGCGAGCACGCTCGGATTTTGGGCGAGCGCGATTTCCACTGCGTCAGATAAAGGGGACGGGATCGAGAGCGCGGCGCCGCTGGGGTCTGCGGGCGGGCCGGGATTGTCCATGGGATCGGTCGCCGGACCATTGGGCGCAGCGGGCGTTTCCCGCACGTCTTGGGTGGCGGTGGGCTCGGGGGGCACTGGCGCGTCCTGCATGCTGTACATGGACGCAGATACAGCCGCGGATAGCGACGCGGATAAGGGGGCGATCACGCCTGTCACCGCGATGGCCGCTGCGCTGATCGCATAGGCGGCCCTGCGCGCGCGGACCCGCCGGGGCGCCGCCGGGCTGTGCAGAGGCCCTGATTTGCCGGCGCGGGGGCAGATGGAAGGTGTAGGGGAAATCATCGCATTGCGTCTCTTGCGGGGGTCTATTGCATGCAGATTGCGCATTTGTCACCCATCACTCGCCCGCGCCCGCGGTGAGCAGCATGAAGATCACCGCCACCAGCCACAGTGCAGTGATGCCGGCAAACAGGCCGAGCGCTGCATGCACCCATCCCGCCACGCACAGCGCGCTGAGCACCAGGACATAGACGTCGCGCGACAAAATCCGCGCAAGGCCCGTCATCACGCCCGATGATGTGGTGCGTGTGTCGTGTTTGAGCGCATCGAAGCTCAACGTGCCGCCGCGCCGGATCGAGACCGCGCCCAGCAGCGTCAGCCCGGCCGCCAGCATCAGCAAACCGGCCATGCCCAGCTTGGCATAGAGCACCGCGCCGCCGAGCCATTGATTCGCAATAATCCCGCCCAGAAAGGCGAAATTGGTCGCCGCATCGGTGGCGGTGTCGAGCGTAGCTCCCCATTTTGAACTGCGCCGGGTTGCGCGCGCAATTTCACCATCCACCCCGTCAATGATTGAGGCCAGCTGGAACAGGATCGCCCCCGCAATCAGCCCGCCTGATCCCCCCAAAAACAGGCACAGCGCCATGATCACGCCCACAATCCCCGCAGCGATTGTGGCATGGATCGGCCGGATCCAGCGCAATTTGAGCAGCCAATAGGTCATGAATTGGGAGATCGGCCGGTTGATCCAGCGCGAAACGAAACCGTCGGTTGGCTTGCCGGTCTGCGCCACCAAAGCGCGGCCGGCGCGGTTGAGCGCGGCGATATCG
>JABSPI010000035.1 GCA_013214365.1 Erythrobacter sp. | reverse complement strand
TGGCTAGGCATGGTGTTCAATTGGGGCTTGATCGTGGGGTGGACCCAATTGCGCAGTGACAATTGGGATGTGGTGGCGTGCGTCTATGCCGGCTGTGTGTTTTGGGTCATCGGCTATGACACGATCTATGCGCTGCAGGACCGGGAGGATGACGCCTTGGTCGGGATCAAGTCATCTGCGCTCAGGCTGGGTGCGCGGGTGCAGGCGGGCATTGGGGTGTTTTACGGGCTCGCGATCGGGTTGTGGGGGCTGGGCATCTGGCTCTACCGACCCGACCCCTTGGCGCTGGCCGCGCTTGGTCCGGTTGGGCTGCATCTTGCCTGGCAAGTGGCCACGCTCGATCCGGCTGATCCGGACAATCCGCTGGCCCGGTTCCGCTCCAACCGCTGGGCCGGTGTGCTGATGGCGGCGGCGTGTTTCGTGGTCGGCAATGCAGGGGCGAGCTAAGAGCGATGTGCAACCTTTATCGGATGACCAAAAACACCGATGAAGTCGCCCAATGGTTCGACGCCATCGCGGTGCAGGGCGGGGCCAATTTCGCAGCAGAGGTCTATCCCGGCTATCCCGGCCTTGTCATCGCCGGGGGGCATGTCCGCTCGATGAGCTGGGGCTTTCCCTTGGTGATGAAGGGCAAGAGCGGGCAAATGTTAAAGCCCAAACCGGTCAACAATGCCCGGACCGACAAGCTGGAGACGTATTTCTGGCGCCATGCATTTGAAAATCACCGCTGCCTCATCCCGATTAGCGCATGGGCCGAGGCGCAAGGGGCCAAAGGCAGCAAGACCCGCACCTGGATGTCATTGCCCGGAGCCGATCTGTTCGCATGTGCCGGCGTGTGGCGCGAGAGCGATGAATTCGGCCCCTGCTATTCAATGGTTATGACCGACAGCGCCGGTTCGGCTGCGCAAGATGTGCACAGCCGAATGCCGGTTGTCTTGGCCCCTGAGGATTACGGGCTTTGGCTGTCTGCACCGGCCCAAGAGGCAAAGGCCCTGTGCAGCGCGTGGAGCGGCGCTATCAGCATTGATCGAACCGACCAGCCATGGGCCGGCGGGGCGGCGGCGCAAGGCGGCCTGTTTTGATCATGCGGTGCGGGCTGCGCCGGTTGAATTGGCGCATCGGCGCGCCTCTCTTCGGGCGGGGCGAACATGGGTTCGCGCAAAATCGGCTCCATCATGCCGCCTNTGCCCCCGACCGGTCATTATAGCTGACCATTTCAAATTCGATCCCGTCCCAATCGTAGAAATAGAACCGGCGGCCCGGGTCATAATCGCCATGGCTAAACGGTGTAAGACCAGCCGCGATGACCACCCGCTCGGCCCGGTCGAGATCATCAACCACCAAGCCGACATGGTTGAGCGGTTGCCCCTTGTCATAGCGCCGTGTGCGATCGGCGCGGATATCGTCATTGGTGTACAGCGCAATATAGCTCGCCCCGTTTCCGGCCATGCCGACATGGATCGTCTCGCCCCCATTTTGCGCCGCGCCGCGCCAGCGTTCCTGCCATCCCAAAAGCTGTTCGAGCAAATGCGCGCTGCGTTGGGGGTTGGTGACGGTCAGATTGGCGTGTTCAAGTTTTCCTATGCTCATCGCAGAGCCTCCTGTGATTGTGGGCGACAGCGATTCAATCGCTTTGGCCCGGGGTCTGCGCCTGTGATGCAATCTCAACCTTACTTGAGGTCAAGATATTTTTTCGCTAGAGTGCAAATATGGCTCCAACCCCACCCAAACCCCTCTCCAGCAGGGACCTCATCGCGATCGGTGAAATGGCGCGGCGCACCGGCCTGTCGGTCTCGGCCATTCGGTTTTACGAAGACAAACGCCTGATCGAACCGGTCCGCACCAGCGGCAATCAACGCCGCTTCCTGCGCTCTGATATCCGCCGGCTCAGCTTCATCCTGATCGCGCAGCAATTGGGGCTGAGCCTGGCTGAGATCGATCAGGTCATGCGCGCTTTGCCCCATGGCCGCACCCCGACCGCGCGCGATTGGCGCACGATCAGCGCCGCAATCCGCGACCGGATCAACACCCGTATCGCGCAATTGGAACGCACCCGCGACCGGCTTGATGGATGTATCGGTTGCGGCTGCCTAAGCCTTGAGAAATGCGCGATTTACAATCCCGATGACCGGCTCGGCGCGCAAGGTCCCGGCCCGCGCCAGATTGTCGGCGCATAATGCCCGCCCCAGATTGTCGGCGCCAGATTGTCGGCGCGTAAACCGCACCGGCGCAGATTTAGCGTTCGGGCCCCAAATCCGCGTCAAGATCGCGCGGGCGGGTGAAATGGGTCAGCTTGGCGGTGAATTTCTTGATCTGTGACCAATCAGCGATGTCGCATTCGAGCACGGCGAAGCTGCCGGTTGGGAACTTTACCGCTGCATCGCGGAACAAATCGTTTTCCGCCGCAGGTGAGACCAGCTCCAACACCACTTCTTGCAAGCCCGGATTGTGGCCAGAGACAAGGATCGCCTCATCCTTGTGATCGGGATCGGCATAATCGGCGATCACCTCCAAAATCGTATCGGGGCTGGCAAGGTAGAGGCGGTCATCATAAATCACCGGCAATTCCGGGATCGCCTCGCTCAGGGTTTGNTTGACGCGGATTGCGGGGCTGGCAATCACCTTGTCCCATTCCATGCCATGCGCGCGGATGTGATCCCCGACCAGAACGGCGCCAAGTTTGCCGCGATCATTGAGCCCGCGGTCAAAATCGCGCAGCGCACCATCGTCCCAATCGGACTTTGCATGACGCAGCAGGCCAAGAATTTTCGCCAAGCTCAAATACCTCAAAAACCGGTGGGCGGGTGTGAGATGCTGTGTACGCAAAGCGCCCGCGCATGCAAGTATCCATATGCCGCGTTGTGCGAATTCTTGGCCGCGGCGCGCCCATTTGCGGGGCCGCACAGTGCGAGGCCGGTGCCGGGCCGGTGCGAGGTCGGTGCCGGGGGGAAGGGGGCGATCTGCCAAGCCAAACTGGGGAGGGCACAGGCAGACCGCCGCCCATGATCCGCATCATCGCGCCCGCCTGAGAGGGGGGCGGCGGGCCGAGCGGATCAAACCGATCCGTTTCAACTGGGCAAAGCGTCCCTCACGCGCCTCTCACACGCCCCTTACACGCCTTATACGCCGGCCCAGGCGCCATAGAATGTGACAATGCCGGCCATGACCAGCGCCGCCGTGACGCCGATCCGCTCCGCCATGCGCGGGCCGATCGAGGGGAAGGTCAAGGGTTTGGCGTTTTTGTTGAACTCTTCGCGATAGCGCGGATGTTCGGTGCCCATCCATTTGTCCCACCAGGTGAAATAGAACCCGAAATTATGGCCCGAGGAATGGTGCAGGTCGTGATGGGTTGTGGTGCTGATCCATTTGAGCACCGGCACATCGAGCCAGCCGGCAGGAAACAATTCATGCCCGGCATGCGCCATCACATTGCGGATGATCATATTCCACAGGAACAAGACCATCGCAAAACCGGCAAAGGCAAAGCCAAGCAGGCTGGTGGCAAACAGGAAGAGCGGCACGAAAGCCGCCTCGGCCGCCGCTTCCCAGATGGTGAAGCTGTAGGAGGTCCACGGTGTGGGCGTGCGCGATTTGTGGTGATGCAGATGGGTCGCTTTGAACAGCGCCTTGGTGTGCATTGCGCGGTGGATCCAATAGAAATAGGCATCGTGCAACACCACAATCAGGGCAAAATTCCACGCAATCGTGACCCATGACGCATCGCGGATGTGGAGGTGAATGACGCCGGTTTCCACCCCGATCACAGTCGCCAAAGTGGTCACCCCGAACACCAAGACCGTGCGGGTGGAGGAGAGGATTTCGCGGACATAATCCCCCGGTTTTGCGCGCCGTTTCTGGATCTGCCGGGCCTTGGCCCAGCGGCGAAAAATCAACAGCAATGCGGTCAAAGCGCCCGCCGCGATGAAATACCGGCCCAGATCGAAATAGAGCACATTGGCAAAATGTTCGCCCACCCGGGCCACAATATCGGCCAAGACTGGTTCGGTTTGTGGTGCGGGAATGGCCATTGCATTGGCGGCATTTGCGGTCATGGTTGAGATCCCATTGCGTGTGGTTCGCCCTCTATTGCGGACCGGCCTGGTATTGCGGACCGGTTGGCAAAAGTCTGATCAATCGCGAAAAAGACCGCTTAATTTTAGAAATGAACGCGCTTTTTCAATTTTGAGCGGTGCTGCTCTCGCCGGTTTCGCCAGCTTCGCTGCTTTCGCTGCTTTCGCCGTTTAGCGCGGCTATCTTGTCATCCTGGGCAAAGGCGGCGCGCCGAAACTCCCCCGGCGATGTGCCGGTTTCGGCGCGAAAGGCGCGGTTGAATGTCGGCAATGAATTGTAGCCCAAATCCATCGCAATGGTCAGAACGGGCAAGACCGCTTCATCGCGGCTGGTCAGTTTGTCGCGCGCCTCGGCGATCCGGTGATGGTTCAAAAAGGCAGAGAAATTGCGATATCCCAGCCCTTGATTGATCAGCGCGCGCAGCCGGTGTTCGGGGGTGTCCAACTTGTCCGCAAGGCGTGCAATCGTCAGCCCCTGCTCGCGGTAAATGCCTTGCGCCATTGCCTGTTTGAGGGCGCCGTGCAGCACGCTTTGCGCCGGAGACAGATCGCGCGCCGCCGGGGCATCATCGCGCGGATGATCATCCTGTGTTTCCACCAGCAATTCCGGGTCCGTGCGCAAGATCGCAAGCCCCGCAAACAGCATCAACAGCAAAATGAGAACCGACCCGATCAATTGCGCGGCCGGCAAACGCCCTTCCATCCCGGTGGCCGCGGCAAACAATTCAAACAGCAATATCGCGCCCGCCTGCGCCGCCACAAGGGACGGCAGCCAGACGCGGATCACCCGGCGTTGCTCGACCAGATCATCGTCCCGCTCGAACACGCCCACCCGGATCAAATCCACAATCAAACCCAGCAGCACCAGATGCAAAAGCACAAATCCAAAAGGCCGGGAGGAGGGCACAAAACCCTGCATCACCCAACCAAACAACAGCACCGCCACAAGGCCCAGGATAATCCGGCGTTCCGGTTCGCGTTCAAACAAGCGCCGCGCAAACAGCCAGATCCAAAACGGGGTGAGGATCGCGACAAGGCTGATAAACGGGTCGAGCGGGCCGCGCCCCATCATCAACGGGCTGGCATTGACCAGATAGGCAATCGCGCCGATCACTGTGCCCAGAAGCGGGATTTGGATGCGCGCGCGCACATCATTGGCCGCGATCAACGCCACCAGCATCAAAGCTGCGCCAATCGCAATCATCCGGACCAGAATATCGGCTTGTTCGATCATGCCCAATTATCTGGCAATTGATTGTCCAGTTTTCCAGTGCTTTGCGCGCTTTGCTCGCTGTCTGTTGCATCGAGGTCGGGGCCGGAGTCGGGATCGGAGTCGGGGCCGATCAATCCTGCGCTGATCCGGTGCAAGGCTGCATCAAGCGGAAGGCGGCGAATGGTGGTGCCGGGGGGAAAGGCGCTGAGCAGGCGCGAGGGGAAGGCCGATGACAGGACCACGAAATGCCCCGCATCATCCTTGTTGCGGATCAACCGCCCGAATGCCTGCGCCAGACGCGCCCGAATGATCCGGTCGTCATATTTCCCCCCGCCATCAGCGGCCGCGCGGCGGGCCTTGTGCAGGATGTCGGGGCGCGGCCACGGCACCGCCTCCATCACCACACAGCGCAATGAGCGCCCCGGCACATCCACCCCATCGCGCAGCGCATCCGTGCCAAGCAGGCTGGCGCGCGGATCATCGCGGAAAATATCAACCAGCGTGCCGGTGTCGATTGGATCGACATGTTGCGCATAAATCGGCAGCCCGCCGCGCGCCAGACGGTCAGCGATCCGGCCATGCACAGCGCGCATCCGGCGGATCGCGGTGAACAGGCCCAAAACCCCGCCGCCCGATGCCTCGATCAAACGCGCATAGGCCCCGGCCAGCCCGGGCAAATCGCCCTTTTTGATATCGGTCACGATCAAAACTTCGGCGCGCGCGGCGTAATCAAACGGGCTTTGCGCCGAAGACAGGATCGGCGCGGTCTCGACATGCGCCGCGCCCGAGCGTGCGACCGCGCTGTCCCATTGGGCCTGCTGCGCCGTGCCGTCCGATCCGGGATCATTGCCGATCCGGTCGGTCAATGTCGCGCTGGTCAACATCACCCCGTGCGCCGGTTCCAGCACCACCCGCGCAAACGGCTTCATCGGGTCGAGCCAGCGGCGGTGTATCGCGACATCAAATTCGCGCGCATCCGACCGGTCCACCGCCAGCCAATCGACAAATTCCGGGTCAGCGGGCCCACCAAGCCGATCGAGCAAAGCGGCCCAAGCCGCGATCAGATCCACCCGCCATTGCAGCGAAAAACGCGCCCCTTCGATCCGCGCGCGTCCGGCCCCGTCAAGCCAGTCGGGCGGGTCGGCCATAATCGCCTCCAACCGCGCGCCCAGCCGGATCAAGGGCGTGCGGATTGCGGCCAAGGCTTCGCTGGCGCGGGCGGCGGCTTCGATCACCTCGCCGGGCAGAGTGCTGGCCTCGGTTTCGATCCCGTATCCGGCCTCCTGCCCGCTTTCATCGCGGGCATAGGTGGCGGTGCGCACCGCGGCGAGCAAATGTTCCAGCGGGCCCGACGGCTCGCCCTCGATCAATCGTTGCAACCACCCCTCCGCAGGCAGGGCTTTGGCCGCCTCGCTGGCCGCCTCGATCGCTTCGCCGCCTTCGTCATCATAGCTGGCAATATCGGCCAGCCGCGCCGACAGACCGCGCCGGCGCCCGCGATTTTTGCGCTCGGGCCCCACGACCCAGCGGCGCAGCTCGATCGCTTCGTTACCGCTGAGCGTGGCGGCAAAGGTGGAATCGGCGGCTTCGAAAACATGGTGCCCTTCGTCAAACACGATCCGGGTTGGGCGCTGGGCGTGATCGCGTCCGCGTGCGGCATTGATCATGACCAAAGCGTGGTTGGCAATCACCAGATCGGCCTGCGCGCTGTCGCGGGCGCTGCGCTCGATGAAGCATTTGCGGTAATGCGGGCATCCGGCATAGATGCATTCCCCGCGCTGATCCGTGAGCGCGGCGATCCCGCGTTTGCGGAACAGCGTCCCCAGCCATCCGGGCAAATCGCCGCCAATCATATCGCCATCGCGGGTGAACCCGGCCCAGCGCGCAACCAATTGCGCCAGGATCGCCGGGCGTCCGGCAAACCCGCCCTGCAATGCGTCTTCGAGATTAAGCAGGCACAGATAATTTTCGCGCCCTTTGCGCACCACGACCGGCGGGGTCCCATCGGCGCGTTTGAGCGGCCATGCCCGCCGGCTTTCCTCGCGCAATTGGCGTTGCAGGTTCTTGGTGAAAGTGGAGACCCAGACCGTCCCGCCCGACCGTTCCGCCCATAAAGAGGCGGGCGCGAGATAGCCCAGGGTTTTGCCAATCCCGGTGCCGGCCTGCGCCAATGCAATATGCGGCAATTCGCGCCGGTCGCGCGGGGCAAAAATGCGCGCGGCATCGCCGGAATAGCTGCGCTGCCCCTCGCGCCGTTCGGCCCCTGATCCGGTCAATCTGTCAAGCTGATCAAGGACATCTGCACTCTCCATCTCAACCTGGCGCGGCGGGGCGCGCTCGCCGGTTTCTTCCCATTCGGGCAGGCGCGAAAACAGCCATTTCTCCGCCCGCTGCGGGCGCGCAATATGCGGCTTGAGCACCCGCGCCCACGGCCATCGCAACCGTTCAAGCGATTGCAGCGCGCTCCACGCGCCGGCGCGCTCGAACCATTCGGGGTCCTCGCATGCGGCCAACATTGCGCCCGCGGCGATTTGCAAGAATTGCGGGACATCCTCATCGCCTTCGGGCTCGGCCAGGTCGAGCGCTTGGGCAAGGCCGCGCGGGGTCGGCACGCAAAACCGCGCCGGATGGACAAAGGCAAACAATTCCAACACGTCGAGCCCGGACAGATCGGGATATCCCAGCCGGTTGGCCACCAATGGCGCATTGAGCAGCAAAACCGGCGTATCGGCCGCGGCCATAATCGCCTCGCCCTTGGATGCTGCAATGGTCGAGACACCTGCTCCGCTGGTCGTTGATCCGGCGCGCAGCCAATTGCCGCTATGGCTGGCATGCAAAGCGGTCAGCTCGACGCGGGGGGGAGCAGGAGGCGGGGCAATCGGATCTGTCATTAAGATGATGATGCGTGTGTGTTCACCATATGTAAACGCAGCTGATCAACACTTCTGTGACAATCAGGGACGCTGATCCCGATTTCGGGTCGCACAAGGAGCTTGAAAAATGCGCATTCCTGCCTTGATCACCCCTTTTGCCGCGGCCGCAGCGATTGCTGCGCCGGCTTTGGTTATCCCCGCAATGTCGGCGGCCGAAACCGCGATTGAAAACGGCCCAGAAAGCGGTTCCGAAAGCGGTTCAGAACGCGGGACAATGCCGGCGGTTGAGGCGGGCCGCGGGAATGAACGCATCGCCGCGGTCGAGCGCCAATTGGCGGCCTACCGGGCGGGCGATCTCGATCAATTCGTTGCCAGCTTCACCAAGGATGCGGTTGTGCGCGCCGATGGCTTTGTGGCGATCGGACACGAACAGATCCGCGCGCTCTACGCGCTCAATTTCGAACCCGGCGCGCCGCGCATCCGGGTCCGTGAAACCGCGTTGGAAAATGGCAAAGTGGTGCTCACACTCGCCTATATTTCGGCCGCCGAAGAGGGCGCCGGAGAGGAAGTGGGTGAGGAATGGTGCTGCTCCACCGCCGAATATGAAGTGACCAATGGCAAGGTCAGCTTCCTGCGCACTGGCGGGTAATCCACGATCAAAAGCGGCGCATCGGTGCACAGCGGACGGCTATGACCGCCACAGCCCCAGCCGCCAAAGCAGGCGCTGCGATAGCCCCAGACGCCACAGCCCCAGCCGCCATGGGCCGCGCCCCCGAAATATGGTTCCTGCGCGCTGGTGTTAAAAAGCTTTTGAGCGCCTGCCTTAGCGGGCAGCCAAGGGCCCCGCATCTACTCAGCCACGCCGGGCCGCTTTCTGCAAACCGATCCGATTGGGTATGAGGACCAGTTAAACCTCTACGCCTATGTTGGAAATGATCCGGTTAATGCGGTGGATCCAACGGGGCAGCAAATTCAGGCCT
>JABSPI010000340.1 GCA_013214365.1 Erythrobacter sp. | reverse complement strand
TCGCATCGTCATCATAATTGCCGTAAGTCAGAAGAAGAGATAGCCAAAGCACTGGTGTCAAATGAAAGAGAGGACTATCTGTTTGGCCTGCGTCAGGAGTATGATAGGTATCAGTTTTACACTTCAAAAATCGAAGAATGTGATCAACAGATTGGTCTATTTTTAAACCAAGTTATTATGTCTAAAGAAGAAGTGGTAGATGATATTCCTGATGAGAAATACTTCAAAAGGCAAAACAAAAACTCACTCAAAGGACTGGATCTCAATATAGTCGCCTATCAGTATTTTGATGGCGTTGATCTACTAGCCATACCTGGCGTCAGCCACTCGACGGTACTGACACTGATGAGTGAGATAGGTTCTGAAGGTTTTCATAAGTTCAAAACCGCCCAGCACTTTTCATCATGGCTGAAGTTGGCACCTAATAATAAAATTAGTGGTGGTAGAATACTCTCCAACAGGATCCCACAAGGAAGCAACCGACTCAAAATTGCACTGAGGAATGCGGCCAATGCCGTCGGTAATCTAAAAGACTCTGATCTAGGCAAGTTCTTCAAGAAAATCGCATTCAAAAAAGGTAGACAAACCGCGATCAATGCAACAGCAAGAAAAATCGCAGTGATCATCTGGAACATGGTCACAAAGAAACAAGCATACACCCCAACTAATAATTACTTATTTTTAGATCAAAAAAGACGAATCGTCAGCCGAATGAGAAAACAGATCAAAGATTTAGGCATAGACCCAGATGATCTTGGCTTTTCAAGGGCCAACAGAGATAAAATTGCCAAAGAATTGACCTCTGATCTTCAGTCACTTAGCTTACGTTAGTCAGTATTCCCTAGATTTGGGGACAGAAATTGAGGTAGAAAAACTATCAATTTCTCCCTTTCCAAATTGATTTCAGAAGCTAACGGATAGTTTTCGGTAGGATAGGCTGTATCTTTATCAGAGCCCTTTGCAAGGTCGGTTAATTAACTGGTGTGTCTTCTGTAATTGCAGAAAACCCGAGCGTCATTTTGACTGGAATGTAAAAAGCCTCAAGGTAGTAGCTTGAGGCTAGTTGATAAATTTCACTGGTGGATCTTTCGATACCCCGTTCAGTATAATTTTCTATGTAAAGATACATTCTCTTAGGGCTTTTTAAATTTTTAAAAGCTAAGAAGATGAAAAAAGATGAAATCTCAATGCAAGTGATCAACCCACATGCAGCTGGTATAGATGTGGGCAGTCGAGAACATTTTGTGGCTGTAGGGCAAAGAAGTGAGGATGTTAAATCTTTCGGTGTTTATGCTGAAGACTTATCAGCACTGTGCGATTGGTTGTTGGACAATAATATCAATTCAGTGGCCATGGAATCTACTGGCGCCTACTGGCAAAATCTATTCGTTGAGTTGATCAGGCGGGGATTAGAAGTGGTATTGACCAATGGTAAATTCACCAAAAACATCAACCGTAAGAAGACCGACGTGTTAGACTGCTGCTGGATACAAAAGATGCACACGATGGGACTATTGCCATCAAGTTTTTTACCTGACTATACTACAGAGAAGCTTCGGACTCTGACTCGTCACCGTACCAACATGATCCAACAAAGGGCTGATAGCATCCACAAGATGGCTAAGTTTCTCAAGTACCTCAACTTCAGGCTTGATGTGGTGGTACGAGATATCACCGGACTGACAGGATTAAAAATCATTGATGATATCTGCAACGGAAATCTTGATCCGATTTCATTAGCCTCGCATCGTCATCATAATTGCCGTAAGTCAGAAGAAGAGATAGCCAAAGCACTGGTGTCAAATGAAAGAGAGGACTATCTGTTTGGCCTGCGTCAGGAGTATGATAGGTATCAGTTTTACACTTCAAAAATCGAAGAATGTGATCAACAGATTGGTCTATTTTTAAACCAAGTTATTATGTCTAAAGAAGAAGTGGTAGATGATATTCCTGATGAGAAATACTTCAAAAGGCAAAACAAAAACTCACTCAAAGGACTGGATCTCAATATAGTCGCCTATCAGTATTTTGATGGCGTTGATCTACTAGCCATACCTGGCGTCAGCCACTCGACGGTACTGACACTGATGAGTGAGATAGGTTCTGAAGGTTTTCATAAGTTCAAAACCGCCCAGCACTTTTCATCATGGCTGAAGTTGGCACCTAATAATAAAATTAGTGGTGGTAGAATACTCTCCAACAGGATCCCACAAGGAAGCAACCGACTCAAAATTGCACTGAGGAATGCGGCCAATGCCGTCGGTAATCTAAAAGACTCTGATCTAGGCAAGTTCTTCAAGAAAATCGCATTCAAAAAAGGTAGACAAACCGCGATCAATGCAACAGCAAGAAAAATCGCAGTGATCATCTGGAACATGGTCACAAAGAAACAAGCATACACCCCAACTAATAATTACTTATTTTTAGATCAAAAAAGACGAATCGTCAGCCGAATGAGAAAACAGATCAAAGATTTAGGCATAGACCCAGATGATCTTGGCTTTTCAAGGGCCAACAGAGATAAAATTGCCAAAGAATTGACCTCTGATCTTCAGTCACTTAGCTTACGTTAGTCAGTATTCCCTAGATTTGGGGACAGAAATTGAGGTAGAAAAACTATCAATTTCTCCCTTTCCAAATTGATTTCAGAAGCTAACGGATAGTTTTCGGTAGGATAGGCTGTATCTTTATCAGAGCCCTTTGCAAGGTCGGTTAATTAACTGGTGTGTCTTCTGTAATTGCAGAAAACCCGAGCGTCATTTTGACTGGAATGTAAAAAGCCTCAAGGTAGTAGCTTGAGGCTAGTTGATAAATTTCACTGGTGGATCTTTCGATACCCCGTTCAGTATAATTTTCTATGTAAAGATACATTCTCTTAGGGCTTTTTAAATTTTTAAAAGCTAAGAAGATGAAAAAAGATGAAA
>JABSPI010000339.1 GCA_013214365.1 Erythrobacter sp. | reverse complement strand
ATCGTTCAGGCGCAAGGCCTCGCCAGCCAAGTAGAGCGAGCCGCCGATCAGGATCGGGTAGTCGTCCGAAGCTACGTTGAGCAGCGCGTCTTCGAGGTCCTCGCGAGCCACCGCGTCCGGGCCGAATGCGCTCGCCGGATGCGCCTCGTGCCCCGTGACCGGGACGATGCTGAGCGAACGGATGCGTCCCTCAAGCGGCCCAGTGATCGCGCTCGCGTCCTTGTTGTCGAGCATGCCCAGCACGAGGTGAAGCTGCCCTTCGAAGAACCGTGCAACCTGCTCGCCCGCGCTTGGGTTATGGCCACCATCGAGCCAGACCGATTGATCCGGAGCAAGGGCGGTTAGCGGGCCGTCCGACAACAGCTGCATGCGCGCGGGCCAATGAGCCTTACGCGCACCCAGCTTGATCGCGTCATCTCTAATCGCGACCTTCTCTTGCGATAGCAGCATGGTGATTGCCAAACCGAGATTGAGTGCCTGATGTTCACCGGGCAGGGCTGGGGAGAGCGGTTCGATGTCGCAAAGGTCGGTGTGATAACAGATATCGGGCGTAGTAGAAAAGTTGAGAAACTGGTCCTCCAGCACTGCTCCAGCATCCTTGGCCACATCCACGATGGCCCGCTTGGCCTCGCGAGGATAGGTCTCGCCCAACACCACCAACGGCACGCCCTTCTTAGCAATCCCCGCCTTCTCAAACGCAATCCGCGCCATGGGCTCTTGCGGCACGCCCTCTTCCGGCGCGAGCAGGAAGCGTTCGTGATCGAGGCCCAGCGCCGCAATCCCGCAAGCCGCCAGCGCCTCAGGTTCCAGCACATTGGTCGCATCAAACCGCCCGCCAAGCCCCACTTCGACGACGCAAGCGTCGGCTGGCGTGCGGCTGAAGGCCAAGAAAGCCGCAGCGATGGTGACTTCGAAGAAGCTGGGCGCGAGGTCCTCGCCCCCGTGTTGACTGGCATCAAGCACCTCTTCCAAGAGCTGCGCCAGCGGACCATCCTCGATCAGCTTGCCCGCAATCCTGATCCGCTCATTATAGCGCACCAGATGGGGCGAGGTGGTGACGTGGACGCGTTTGCCATCGGCCTCCAGCATGGCGCGAAGGAAGGCGCAGGTCGACCCTTTGCCATTGGTGCCCGCGACATGAAAAACCGGCGGCAATTTGCGGTGCGGATTGCCCAACCGATCCATCAAAGCGGTGATCGTCTCCAGCCCCAGCCGCCCTTGCGGCACGCTGAGCGCGGCGAGCCGGTCGAGTTGTGCTTGCACGCGCGGATCATCGGAGTGGCCAAAATCGACCATGGTTCACTGAACCCTTAACTTAGATGGGGCCTTAACTGAAATGGGGCCTTAAGCCGCGGCCGAAGGCTGCATGTAATCGAGCACTTGGGCAAGCTTGTCTTTAAGCTCGCGGCGCGGGACGACCATATCGACCATTCCGTGTTTGTGCAGATATTCGGCGCGTTGGAACCCTTCGGGCAATTGTTCGCGGATCGTATCCTGGATCACGCGTTGTCCGGCAAACCCGATCAGCGCGCCCGGCTCTGCGATATGGATATCGCCCAGCATGGCATAGCTCGCCGTGACCCCGCCGGTCGTGGGATCGGTAAGCACCACGATATAGGGCAGGCCGGCGGCCTTCAAACGGCGGGTCATTACGGTCGCACGCGGCATTTGCATCAGAGACAAAATCCCTTCTTGCATGCGCGCACCGCCCGCAGCGGTGACCACGATATAGGCGCAGCCCCGGTCCAACGCCTTTTGCGCGCCCTGGCAAAACGCCTCGCCCACGGCCATGCCCATCGATCCGCCCATAAAGGTGAAATCCTGCACCCCTACAACCGCGGGGTGGCCGTCAATCGTGCCCGAACCGGTGACATAGGCATCGTGATGCGGATTTTTGGCCCGCGCCGCTTTGAGCCGATCGGTGTATTTCTTGGAATCCTTGAATTTGAGCGGATCCTCGGTCACCCGCGGCACATCCAACAGCTCAAACCCATGATCGAGCAACAGCGCAAGCCGCGTATCAGCATTGATCCGCCCGTGATGGTCGCATTTGGGACAGACCGAGAGGTTGTCCTCATACTCCTGGACAAACAGCATCTCCTGACAATTGGAGCATTTGATCCAGAGATCTTTATCGGTGGCTTTCTTGTCCGCGCCAAACCCAAGCGAATTGCGGACCCGCGTAAACCAATTCATGTCTTTATCCCTTAGGAGCGCCCCAAATCACGCATTGCGTATTGCGTGAACCATGGCCGTTGTCAGCTCTTTTAGCTTTGCCGGAGCGTCTTCGCCAAATTCGCCGACAAGGTCAACAAAAGCCGACCCTACCACAACGCCGTCGGCATGCGCGGCGATGGCGGCGGCTTGTTCGGGCGTGCGCACACCAAACCCGACCGCAACGGGCAAATCGGTTGCCGCCTTTAACTTGGCCACAGCCTGTTCGATTGATGCGGTGGCGGCTTGTTGCAAGCCGGTGATCCCCGCAACCGAGACGTAATAGAGAAAGCCGGATGAGCCTTCGAGCACCTGTGGCAGGCGGGCTGCATCGGTGGTGGGGGTGGCAAGGCGGATGGGCGAGATGCCCGCATCGCGAAGGGCCGGGCCCAGCGCATCATCCTCTTCGGGCGGAATATCGACGCAGATCACGCCGTCGACGCCGGCGCCCTTGGCGGCTTTGGCAAACCATTCAGCGCCGCGGCGGATCATCGGATTGGCATACCCCATCAAAACCAGCGGCACATCCGCGTGACGCGCGCGAAAATCATAGGCGATTTGCAGCACGTCGGCAGTTGTGGTGCCTTTGGCAAGGCTGCGCAGATTGGCGCTCTGGATCGCGGGGCCATCGGCCATCGGATCGGTGAAGGGCATGCCCAGCTCAATCACATCCGCGCCCCCTTCGACGAGCGCATCAAGATTGGCAGCAGTGTCGCCATCGCCAGCGGTGATGAA
>JABSPI010000338.1 GCA_013214365.1 Erythrobacter sp. | reverse complement strand
CTCTTGTTTGGCCATCGCAAAGGCGCCTTCACCGGCGCGGGCGAAGCGCATGAAGGGCTGTTCCGCTCGGCGCATGGGGGGACTTTGCTGCTTGATGAAATTGGTGAATTGCCGATCGCATTGCAGGCCAAATTGCTGCGCACCTTGCAAGAGGGCGAGGTGCTGCCTTTGGGCGCGACCCGTCCGGTGAAAGTCGATGTGCGGATCGTTGCGGCCACCAATCGTACGCTTGCCGCCGAGGTTGATGCGGGGCGTTTTCGCGAAGATCTGCTTTACCGGCTCAACGTGTTTCCGCTGGTCCTGCCTGCGCTGCGCGACCGGCCCGGCGATATCGCTCCGCTCGCTTTTGGCATGTTGCTGCGCCATGGCTGCATGCCGGGGATGCCGGCATGGATTTCGGGTCAGGCGCTCGCGCTGCTCGAGGCGCACACCTGGCCGGGCAATGTGCGCGAGTTGGAAAATGTGATCCGCCGCGCGATCCTTTTGGCGGGTAAGGAAGCGCGCATTGGGTCTGAACATGTCGTGTTCGATCAGGCGGTGCGTGGGCTCGAAAGCGCGCCGGGCGCGCCCCTGGGTGGATCTTCGGGTGGGGCACCGGGTGCCGCTGCCACCGGGGCGGCAAGCTTGTCCGATGTGGCCTTTCAATCCGAGGCGCAGGCGATCCTGCGCACGCTCAACACGCATAATGGCCATCGCGGCAAAACCGCGCGCAGCCTGGGCATTTCAGAGCGCACTTTGCGTTACCGGCTGGCCTCGATGCGCCAGTCGGGGCTGCTTGCTGCGGGGGCTGAGGCATGAGCGGGGCGAGCGCAATCGGCGCTGCGGGCGCATATGGCGGTGCCGGCAATATCGCGCGCGGCGGCGTGGATCAGGTGATGGCGCTGCGTCAGGAAGTGCTGGCCCGCAGCGAGGCGTTGCAAGATGTTCAAAATGCGCGCGCCAATGGCGCGGCCGGCAATGTTGCGGCCCCTGCCTCCGCCGCCGGATTGGCAGGCCCCGCGACAAACACCGGACCGCAACAGGTCGGCGGCTTTGCCGATGCGCTCACCGGCGCCTTGCAACAGGTCAGCCAGGTCCAGGCCCGATCAAGCGATATGCAAGCCGCCTATGAACGCGGCGAAGTGACCGACATCGCCAAGGTGATGCTCGCCCGCCAAGAGGCCGGGGTGGCATTCGAGGCGACCTTACAGGTGCGCAACAAATTGTTGTCCGCCTATCAAGACATTATGCGGATGGGGAGCTAGCTAGATGGCTGAGGCAAACCTGCCGGCGCCCGCTGCGGGCGCGGTTATGATGGGCGATGGTGCGTCCGCGAATACGGGTCCGAATATGGCGCCGAATGCCGCTGCGCCCGCCTCCCTTGGCGATTGGCGTGCGCGTTTGACGCAATTTGTCCGCGAGCCCGCCTTTCAACGCGCTTTGCCCGCGGTAATCGGGGTAGGTGTGGTTGCGATTGCGGCCGCGCTTTACCTTGCGATTGCCGACGGGCCGCAACGCCTGCTCTACAGCTCGATCTCCGATGCCGACCGGGCCCAGGTGGTGCAAGTGCTCGAGGCTGAGGGCATTTCCTATCATATCGACAATGCAACCGGCGCGATGACCGTGGCGGAGAAGGATTTCCATCTGGCGCGCATGCGGCTTGCCAGCGATCCCGGCCTTGCCGCGCCTGAAGGGGCATCGGCGATGCTTGATGCGATCCCGCTGGGCTCGAGCCGGACGCTCGAAGGCGAGCGTTTGCGGCTCGCGCGCGAGCGTGAATTGATGCTCACCATCCGCGAAATTGACGCGATTGAGAGCGTCCGCGTCCACCTCGCCACGCCGGAGCGTTCGGTGTTTGTGCGCGATTCCAATCCCCCCAGCGCCAGCGTGATGCTGCGGCTCGCATATGGCCGTTCGTTGAGCCAGTCACAGGTCGAGGCGATCGTCAATCTGGTCTCGGGATCGGTGCCGGGCATGACGGTGGATGATGTGCGCGTGGTCGATCAAAACGGGCGGCTGTTATCCGCCCCGCGCGAGGACCGGCGCGACACTTTGATGTTGCAACGCGAATTCGAAGCCAAATTGCGTGAACAGGTCGGGCAATTGCTCTTGCCGCTTTTGGGGGATGGAAAATTCTCCAGCCAGGTGCAGGTCCAGCTAGACAATGACGAGATCACCTCGGCGCGCGAAAGCTATGATCAAGAAGGGGCGATCCGGTCGGAAAGCGAAAGTCGCTCGACCCGTTTGAGCAGCGCAGGCGGCAATGGCGGGATCCCGGGCGTGGTTGCCAACACCCCGCCGCCCGATCCGCAATTGGTCGATGCCGCGCCCCAGGGCGACATTCCGGCAGAGGGGCTCAATGATGCAGCCAACCGCCCCACTGACAGCGAAAGCGCCACCATGCGCAATTATGAATTGGGCCGCGAGGTTGCGGTGACGTCGCGGCGTCCAGGCGGTCTGGTGCGCTTGTCGGTGGCGGTCGCAGTTAGCGAGACGGCTTTGCAAGCGGCCGCCCCCTTGACCGTGGAACAATTGCAAAGCCTGGTCAGCGCCGCGGTTGGCGCAGATGAGGCGCGCGGCGACAAGGTGCAAGTGGTGGTGAGTGCGTTCGAAGGTATCGATCAGACCCCGCTGGCATTTTACGAACAGAAATGGTTCGCCGATGTGATGCGGCTGGTCGCAGCCTTGATCGCGGTGGTGATGGTGCTTTTGTTGGGAGTGCGACCATTGATCAAGCGAATGTGGCCGACCAAAGGTGATGGAAAGGCCGATCCGTCTGCCCCCGCTTTGCGTGATGAGAGCGGCTTTGAAACGGGCGGATCCGGTGATCACATGGGTGTCGGACCCGGTGGACAATGGGGCATCGATGGCCCGGCGCATCCGGACATGGATGGGCACTTCCCGCAAAAGGTTGAGCTCGCCCGGCAATTGGCCGCTAGCCAGCCCGACCGCGCGGTTGAGGCGCTCCAGCGTAT
>JABSPI010000337.1 GCA_013214365.1 Erythrobacter sp. | reverse complement strand
ACACAGCTACATCCGGTGAAAGTCCAATACGTGTGCTTCAACAACGAGCCACTTCTAGAGCCTTGAGCGCCAAGTCGATACCTCCGACGGCGTAGGTGCGTATTCCGGATCATCTCGGACACTGATTCCGATTTATTCCGGACACTCGTTCCGATTCTTTTCGGACGTCGATTCCGACGTTCCGGACACCCGTTCCGGCGTTTCGGACGTCGATTCCGGGCTTTTCGGACAGTGCGTGCAGTAGCGTGACGAAGCGGGGTAACCGCGCCAAAATCCGAACCTTTCGCAGAACGAAGGGAAAGGAGGTTTTTGGTGCCGAAGGAAGCGTTACCCATGAACAAGATCGAAGCGATCCTGCAACTGAGGCAGGAAGGGCTCTCGTACCGCCGAATAGCGGCGGCAACGGGGGTGAAGAAGAGCACGGTGGAAGACTACGTGAAGCGTGCAAAGCGAGCCGGCGTGGGCTGGCCGTTGCCGGCGGGCTGGAGCGAGTCGGAGTTGCACGCGGCACTTTTTGGCGTGCCGGCGCAGAGCCGGAGGAAGGCGGCGTTGCCGGACTGCGCCTATCTGCACAAGGAACTGCGCAAAAAGGGCGTGACGCTGCAGTTGCTCCACGACGAGTACTTGGCGGACAACCCGGACGGCTATCGCTACAGCCAGTTCTGCGAGCATTACCGACAGTTCAAAAAGACGCTGAAGCCGAGCATGCGGCAGCATCACCGCGCCGGCGAGAAGCTTTTTGTGGACTTCGCCGGCCAGACGATCCCGATCGTCGACCTCGCAGGGCAAGAGACGAGGGTACAGTTGTTCGTGGCGACTTTTGGTGCGTCGAACTACACCTACGCGGAGGCCGTTGCGACGCAGGGGCTGGAGGACTGGGTGGCGGTGCACAACAACATGGCGGCCTACTTTGGCGGCTTGCCGGAGTTGGTCGTTTCGGACAACCTGAAGGCGGCGGTCGACAAGCCCTGCCGCTACGAACCGCAGGTCAACCGCACCTATGAAGACTGGGCTCGCCATAACGGCACCTGCATCCTGCCGACGCGTTCGGCCAAGCCGCAGGACAAGGCCAAGGTGGAGAACGCCGTCTTGGTCGCCGAACGCTGGATTCTGGCGGCGCTGCGCAAGCGTACCTTCTTCAGCCTCGGCGATCTCAACAAGGCCATTCGCGAGCTTCTGAAGGATCTCAACTCCCGACCGTTCAAGAAGCTCGAAGGTTGTCGCGAAAGCCTGTTTCGGGAGCTGGACGCCCCAGCGCTGAAGCCCTTGCCGACCAAGCCCTACGAGTTTGCGTCCTGGCGCAAGGCCAAGGTCAACGTCGACTATCACGTCGCGCTGTACCTGGGCAACCGCCGCTACCATTACTATAGCGTCCCCTACGCGCTCGCCGGTCAGGAGGTCGATCTGCGGATCGCGCGCAGCTGCGTTGAGGTCTTTTTCGATGGCAAGCGAGTTGCATCGCATCTTCGCAGCGATGCTCCAGGCAAGTCGTCGACTTGCCGCGAACACATGCCTTCGGCTCATCGGCGGCATGCCGAATGGACGCCCGGAAGGATACTCAACTGGGCCGACCAGATCGGCGATCACTGCCGACTGGCGGCAAAGCGGATCATGGCCGACCGGCCCCATCCCGAACAAGGCTTTCGCAGCTGCCTCGGTCTGGTTCGTTTGGCCAAGCGCTACGGCGCGGGTCGCCTCGATGCGGCCTGTCGTCGAGCCTTGGCGCTCGACCTCGTCTCCTTCCAGTCAGTCAAGAACATGCTCGAGACCAACCAGGACAAGCTGCCGCTGCTTGACGACCAGCCTTTGCCCATGGTGGTCAACAACCCCACCCACCTGCGCGGCTCCGCCTACTACCGATAAGGACCCCAACCAATGCTTACCGAACCAACCACCGAAAAACTCCTCGCCATGAAGCTCAACGGCATGCTTGCCGCCCTCGAAGACCAACGCCGCGATCCCCGCAGCGGCGAACTCTCCTTCGAAGACCGCTTCGCCATGCTCGTCGACCGCCAATACCTCGACGTCAAGCAGCGCGCCTGCGACGCCCGCGTCAAGTATGCCGGCCTGCGCCTCTCCGGTCCCTGCCTGGAAGCCGTCGACTACCGGCTCCACCGTGCCGTTTCGCGAAGTCAGGTCGAGGCTCTGGCCGGTCCCGACTG
The DNA here is from genome assembly GCA_013214365.1 of Erythrobacter sp. GTDB lineage: Bacteria > Pseudomonadota > Alphaproteobacteria > Sphingomonadales > Sphingomonadaceae > Erythrobacter. The sequence goes on along the minus strand of JABSPI010000337.1, from coordinate 858 downwards.
GATCCGTCACGGCCGCAACGTCCTGATCACGGGCGCCACCGGCCTGGGCAAAAGCTTCCTCGCCGAAGCCCTCGCCCGCCAGGCCTGCCGCAATGGCTTTCGCACCTTGTTCTATTACTCCCCAAAGTTCTTTCGCGAACTCAAGACCGCCGAACTAGACGGCAGCCTCCCCAGACTCTTGCGCCGCATTCGCCGAGCCGAGCTGCTCGTCCTCGACGACTTTGGTATGGAGCAGGCAAAAACCGCCGAATACCGCATACTTCTGGAGATTCTCCAGGACCGCACCGGCATCGCCTCCACCCTCGTCACCAGCCAATACGCCGTCGACGCCTGGCACGACCTCGTCCGCAACCCCACCGTCGCCGACGCCGTTCTCGACCGCCTTGTCCACGGCTCCTATCGACTCGAGCTGGAAGGCGACTCCGTACGCAAAACCATGGCCGACCGGCAACTTGCCCCCTGATGCCGTCGTTCGTCGTCGCCCTCAAGCGCGCTTCCAGCATAAACGGCGCCTCCCCGCTGCGCGGGGCCCCTCCAATTATTCCGGGTCCCGCTTGACCGCGACCCCAAACGCCGAAGATTGATTTTCGTCGGACCAAAAGGAATTTTGATCCCTGTCGCAAACCCCAAGAAGGACTCCAAACCAACCAAAAACTCCCGCGTCGTTTCGCTACGACACCATCAAGTGTCCGAAAAGACCGGAATCACTGTCCGAAAAGAATCGGAACAGCCGTCCGAAAAGAACGGAATCCGCAGTAACCCTTCTGCAAGGTTTTTGGCCCAAAAACATCGAAAACCTTGCATACGTTACACGTCCCTAAATAAGAATACACCCTCAAGGATCAGGAGATATTACCA
>JABSPI010000336.1 GCA_013214365.1 Erythrobacter sp. | reverse complement strand
GCCAAATGGGCACCAAATGTACCCTTCATGACTGGCTGTCTTTCTTCTTGGCGCTTTGTTCGCCCATGCTGCGCGCCAGCGATTCCAGTACAACCCGCAATTCCGGATCGCCGATATCGCGCAAACTGTCGCCCAATTCCATTGGGATCGGTTTGAGCGAGGGGGGTGGTTTGGGCGGTTCGTCGGTTTTGGGCGGGGTGACTGTGCCTTGACGGATTTTGGCCCGTGCCACCGCATTGTAGCCGAAAAAGCGGTTCACCCTTTCGATGATTTCCGGGATCACTTGCTGGATCAACGGGGCATGGGCGGGTTTGACCACCAATTGCAAAATGCCCTCTGATTTTTCGCCGGGCGGGAACCGGATCGCCTCGGGCGAGCAGACCAGCGCATGGGTCGGGCCAACGATTTCGGGCCAACGGGTGACAACCGAACTTTGGACAAAGCCGAACCGGCGAAAGGCGGTGCGTCCGATTTCCGGGGTTAAGTCGCCGATTGCTTTGGCTGAACCGCCTCGTGGGCGTTCATATTTGCGCCCGGCGACCTTGCCGCGCCGCGCGCCGGCCTTGGTGCCGCTGGCGGTGCCGGCGCCGGTTTTGGCGCGGCCACGCGGTGTGGCGCCTGATCGTGTGTTGTCATCACTTCCCATATCGCCCATCGCCATGCCATAGGTGGATCGTGACCGCCAGTATCTCTCGAACATTGCAGATCCCGCAGACCCTGCTCGCATGGTATGATGTTCATGCGCGCAATCTGCCGTGGCGCAATCCCCCCGGCATGCCCATTCCCGGCGATGACAATTGGCCCTACCGTGTGTGGCTGTCCGAGGTGATGTTGCAGCAGACCACCGTGGCGGCGGTGAAACCCTATTTTGCCAAATTCCTCGACACCTGGCCAAGCGTGTTCGACCTTGCTTCGGCGCCCGAAGAGGCGGTGATGGCGGCGTGGGCGGGGCTGGGCTATTATTCGCGCGCGCGCAATCTGGTCAAATGCGCGCGCCATGTGGCGCAGCGCGGCGGCTTCCCCCGGACCGAGGCAGAATTGCGCGAATTGCCGGGCCTCGGGCCATATACGGCGGCCGCAATAGCCAGCATTGCCTTTGGCGAGCGTGCGGTTGTGGTGGACGCCAATGTCGAACGCGTGGTGGCACGCTTGTTCGCAATCGAGCAGGCTTTGCCAGCCGCGCGAAAGCCAATCCGCGCGCAGGCCGATCTGATCACGCCGGATATGCGCGCAGGCGATTTTGCTCAGGCGATGATGGATCTGGGATCGCAAGTGTGCACCGCGAAAGCGCCGCAATGCTTGCTGTGTCCGGTGGGGGATTTGTGCGATGGGCGTAAAGCGGGTGAGCCTGAGCGCTTGCCCGTTAAGCCCGCCAAAAAGGCAAAGCCCGAACGGCGCGGCACCGCCTATTGGATTGAACGAGTGGACGCCAAGGGGCGCGGTGAAGTGTGGCTCGTCACACGGCCGCAAACGGGGATGTTGGGGGCGATGCGCGCCTTGCCCGATGATGGGTGGAGCGCGCAGACCGACGGGGCGGGCCAGCCTATGATGGATTTGAGTGGTCGCGCGGCGGATCATGACGGGCATGAAAAACTGGGCGCGGTGCGGCATACATTTACGCACGCGCACCTGACCTTGGCGGTGGAACGGATCGCGCAGGGCACGCAGCCAGAGGGCGAGGGCGAATGGTGGCCGATCGACCAGATCGAGGAGGCAGGGCTGCCGACTTTATTCGCGAAGGCGGCCCGCTTGGCGTTGGCGCGGCGTTAGACGGCTCACACCATTCGCAGCATCTTTGGCCCTGCTTGCCGGATCAGAAAAAACCGCCGGTGATCGCGAGGCGCAGCGCGCAAATCAGCACCACAATCAAATTGAGATTGCGGCCGCCATTGGACGAGGACAGCGCCCCGATGCCAGCACCCAGCACCGCAACCGGCAAAACAAGCCACAGACCAATCCCGAGGATCGGCAATTGCAGCGGGATAGCAAGGACCAGGCACACCAGCCCGATCAACCAAGAGATCACATTCAACATGTGTGTTATATGGGTATGACACCAAGGGATTGCAAGTCCGCCCCCGCTGTGCCCGCTCACAAATTCCGGTTGCAATTTGGAACTTGACCGATTGACGGGGCGGTTTTGCTCCCCCACAAACACGCCAAACCGATTCCAGAGGAAGAGAGAGATCCATGGCATTTCGCACCGCTCAACAATCCCCAATTGTATCTGATATTTCGCGCCGCGCACTGTTTCGCACCGGCGCTTATGCTGCGGCGGGTGTCGCGCTCGCCGGGATGCCGTTCGGGCGTCAATTGTTGGCCCACAATGTCGAGGAAAACTGGCCCAATGTGGCGGCCATGGCGCAACGTTATATTGACGAGCGCAAGGTTGCGAACATGTTCCTGACCTTTGGTTGGGGGCAGCAAGACCACGCCCATCATGTTGGCGGGGGCACGCTGGCGCTCGATGGTTCGGTCGAGGTTGATCAGGATTCGCTCTATCGCGTCTATTCAATGACCAAGCCGATCACCGGCATGGCAACAATGATGTTGATCGAAGACGGCGCCTTTGGTCTGGACACGCCGGTTTACGAATTGCTGCCGGCATTTCGCGATATGCAGGTTCTGGTCGATCCGGCCGGCCCGCTCGAAGACACGGTTCCTGCGAACAGCGCGATCACCATTCGCGAATTGCTGACCCATACGGCTGGTCTGGGATACAGCATTGTTTCCCAAGGGCCGCTGCGCGATGCCTATAACGAATTGGGTCTGGTTGGCGGCCGGGTCAGCCGTTTCCCCATCCCCGGCTTCCCGCCCGTGACCCCGGCGCCCGGTTTGGAAGTGTGGGCCGACCGGTTGGCAACATTGCCATTGGCTTATCAACCGGCGACCAAATATTCCTATTCATGCTCGATCGATCTGCTCGGCCGAGTGATCGAAGTGGCCTCGGGTATGGAATTTGAAGCCTTCCTCAAGGCTCGCATGTTCGAACCACTGGGCATGGACAGCACATGGATGACTGTCCCCGA
>JABSPI010000335.1 GCA_013214365.1 Erythrobacter sp. | reverse complement strand
GTAACTACTGTGAGACCACCGTGACCGTAGTTGATACCCAAGCTCCTACCATCTCTTGTGTGCAGAATGCTTCACGGGATACGAATCCTGGAGGTCTTACATACACCGTAGTAGGAAATGAGTTCGATACTACTTTCTCTGATAATTCAGACAATGCTGACCTCACCAATGACTTCAATGGCACGTCCTCTTTAGCGGGTGCTGTACTTCCGCTAGGTGATACTCTAGTGACTTGGACGGTAGCGGATGGCAATGAAAATAGCAACTCTTGTGCGATGACCGTGACTGTAGTAGATACCGAAGTTCCTACCATTTCCTGTGTGGAGGATACTAACCGTGCTACGGATCCTGGAGGTCTTACCTACACCGTAGTAGGAAATGAGTTCGATGCTTCGTTTTCTGATAATGCCGCTGACGCCACCTTTACCAATGACCTCAATGGTACAGCCTCTCTAGCAGGTGCTGTACTTCCGCTAGGTGCTACTCTAGTGACTTGGACGGTAGTCGATGGCAGTGGTAACTCTAACTCCTGTCAGGTGACCGTAACGGTAGCAGACACCGAAGCTCCATCGATCTCTTGTGTGCAAGATACTTCACGACCTACAGACCCAGGATTTCTTAACTACACCGCAGTAGGTACTGAGTTTGATGCTTCTTTCGCTGATAATTCAGGGAATGCGAATATGACCAATGATTTTAATGATCTAACTTCTCTGGCTGGAGCTGTATTTCCACTGGGGGATACCCTCGTGACTTGGACGGTGGTAGATGGAAATGGAAATAGTAACTCTTGTGCGATGACCGTAACGGTAGCAGATACCGAAGCGCCAAGCTTATCTTGTTCAGAAAATTTGAGCCTTACAGTATCTTCCTCTTCTTGTACTATACCTGTGATTTTTAATACACCAGTAGTTCAGGATAATGCCTCTCCCTCAGGTTCAGTAATACAAACCGCAGGATTACCTAGCGGAAGTGAATTCCCGGTAGGCACTACCACCAATACCTTCGAAGCTACAGATGCTGAAGGAAATACATCGACGTGTAGCTTTAATGTCACCGTCACAGTAGCAGAATCCTTACAAGATATTATCTCTGAGATTACTGGTGATGTAAATATGGAATCGTTTGGGGCTAGAGTTAGCATGAGCGCAGATGGGTTACGTATGGCTGTAACTTATACTAATCCCTCTAATAGCGCTAAGCAAGTACGTGTATACCAATGGAATGGTTGTGGTTGGGTGCAGTTAGGAGCCGATATTATTGGGGAAGCAGAAGGCGATAATTTCGTCAGCTCCGTTAGTATGAATGCTGATGGCTCACGCCTGGCTGTAGGGGCCACATTAAACTCTGGTGACTCTGGTTATGTGCAGGTGTATACCTGGGATGGCACTACTTGGGTGCAGTTAGGAGCCAGTATTCCTAGTGAAGAGCTAGATGGATCTTTTAACATATCTGTCAGTATAAGCGCTGATGGGTCCCGACTTGTGATAGGGAAGACAGTACAATATTCTAGTGAAACCTATTCGAATAATGTACAGGTGTATGCTTGGAATGGCAGTAATTGGATACAAATGGGTTCAGATATTGGTAACGAATCTCCAGTTGATAGTTGGGCAGGTTTCGGTTATTCTGTTAGTATGAGCGCCGATGGTTTGCGACTGGCTATAGGAGCTCCCGATGATAACAATCCCGTAAGCGCTAATGGTTATGTACAAGTATATACTTGGGATGGCAGTAACTGGGTACAGTTAGGATCCGATATTATTGGAGAAGCTGAAAGCGATTATTCTGGCGTATCTGTAAGTATAAGTGCTGATGGTTCGCGTCTGGCTATAGGGGCCGAATTAAATGCTGACGGCCGTGGTCATGTTCGTGTGTATACATGGGATGGCAACAACTGGATACAACTGGGGGCAGATATTGATGGTGAAGCATTATATGACTTTTCTGGTCGTACAATCGATATGAATGCTGATGGCTCGCGATTGGCTATAGGGGCGGATAGTGATGACAATGGGAGTATGTCTGGACATGTACGTGTCTATACTTGGGATGGCAGCAACTGGATACAACTGGTAGCCGATATAGACGGCGAATCAGCATTTGATATGTTTGGTTCTAGTATTAGTATGAGTGCTGATGGTTTGCGTCTGGCAATAGGAGCTCCATATAACGGTAATAATGGTATTCAATATGTTGGTCGTGGTCATGTGCGGGTTTATAATTTGCCTGATACTCCTCCAGTAGCAATGTGCCAAGATATAACTGTCAATCTAGACAGTAACGGTGCATACACACTAAACGCTGCCGATATTGATAATGGTTCTTTTGATAACAATGGACCCGTGACCCTATCGATAGCGCCTGTAAGCTTTGATTGTACAGATATTGGTACACCGGTTACCGTTACCTTAACCGTAACAGATAGTATTGGACAAACAGCTACCTGTACGGCAACAGTTACTGTAGAAGATAATGAAGCACCAGTAATTACTTGTGCTGTAAATGACACGAGAAGCACCGATGCGGGCGCATCTGTATACACCGTACAAGGTACAGAGTTTGATGCTACATTTACAGACAACTGTACCAATGCCACACTTACCAATGATTTTAATGGTACGGCTTCTTTAGCTGGAGCAGTACTTCCATTAGGCGATACGGTAGTGACCTGGACGGTAGTGGATGGCAATGAAAACAGCAACTCTTGTGCGATGACCGTGACTGTAGTAGATACCGAAGCGCCAGACTTATCTTGTTCAGAAAATTTGAGCCTTACAGTACCTTCCTCTTCTTGTACGATACCTGTGATTTTTAATACACCAGTTGTTCACGATAATGCCTCTCCCTCAGGTTCAGTAATACAAACCGCAGGATTACCTAGCGGAAGTGAATTCCCGGTAGGCACTACCACCAATACCTTCGAAGCTACAGATGCTGCAGGAAATACATCGACGTGTAGCTTTGATGTCACCGTCACAGTAGCAGAATCCTTACAAGATATTATCTCTGAGATTACTGGTGATGTAAATATGGAATCGTTT
>JABSPI010000334.1 GCA_013214365.1 Erythrobacter sp. | reverse complement strand
AATGCCCTGGTTGATGGCCAATGCCGGCTATGACCCGGTGGCGGCGCAAACCTTTATGGAGGAATGGGGGCCGCGCCATGATGGCGGATTGCTGCGCGCGCGCACCCATGATGGTTGGGACGAAAGGGCCGATTTCATCGCCGCCGAGCTGCCCCAGATCCGGGCTCTGCTTGAACAGACCGACGCAGCCGATTGGCGCACGCATTTTCGCCGCGAGATCGACCCTGAGGCCGGCCTCTAACACGGTGAAAAGTGGCGCACGCGCGGTGTTTGACCCAGCGGGCGAGGCGATTGGCGATGCAGCCGCGCCAAAAATCGGCTACAACTGTGCCCTATGTCGATGATCCGCATCCAGCCGGCGCCGTTTTTCTCAAGCAAGAACCGCGCATTCTGGAACCTCCAACTCGCTGGTTGGGGTGGGGCATTTTTGCTGCGTCTGGTCATTGCCTTGGCCAATGGCCTCCCGCTCAACCTGCTGGCAATGATTGTGGTGACCACGGTCACGGGCTTTTCGCTCAGCCTGATCTTGTCGGTGGTTTATCGTAATCTGATCGGGCGCAGCCCGGTGGTGACTTGGGGGGGCACGGCGATTGCGTTGCTGATCGCGGTGATGATCCATACCGGGATAGAGGCATGGGTGCAGGGCCTGTATTATGGCGACGCCCGCCAGACCAGCTTTGCCCAGCGTTTTATCGGTACGATCTACATCCCATTGACGCTGCTGGGCGGGTGGAGCGCGTTGTATTACGCGATCAATTTCTTTTTGACGGTGGAGCGCCAGGCCGACCGGCTCGAACGGCTCGAAGCGCAGGCGACATCCGCGCAGCTGGCCATGCTACGCTACCAGCTCAATCCGCATTTCCTGTTCAACACATTGAATTCGATCAGCACGCTGGTTCTCCTGAAGCAGACCGAACCGGCTAATGCCATGCTGACGCGCTTGTCGGGTTTTTTGCGCCACACGCTGATCACCGAACCGGGCGGCGAGGTAACGCTCGAGCAAGAGATCGAGACCTTGCAGCTTTATCTCGATATCGAGCGCATGCGGTTTGAAGAGCGGCTGCGCACCGCGTTTGACATCGAAGAGGCCGCAATGGCGGCGACTTTGCCCTCGATGCTGTTGCAACCCTTGATCGAAAATGCGGTCAAATATGCCGTCAGCCCGCAAGAAGAGGGCGCGCAGATCACGCTGAGCGCGCGGGTGGTTGGTGCACGGTTGCGGATCATGGTGGAGGATACCGGCCCCGGATTTGACGGATCGCCGCTCGATCCACAGCTGTCCATGCTGGATGCGATGGCGCGCGCGCCCAATCCCGCAAACACGGCGCCCAATCCCGCAAACACGGCGCCGGGCCAGCCGGTGTCGACCGGGGTGGGCCTTGCCAATATTCGCAACCGCTTGGCCCAGGGATATGGCGCCAATCACCTGTTCGAAACTCGTTCGCAGCCGGGTGGTGGATTTTCGGTCTTGATCGAAATCCCTTACGAAAATGAGGCCGGTTCAGCCTCTGCTAAGCTTGAGGGGGCCATGGGATTGGATGACAATGGCGTCGCGTCCGCGCCTTTGGTCACCGGTGCTAATACCCCCACGATATCGGGACCCGTGATCACCCTTAACCCCCGACGCGCAATTGGAAATTCGCAGACATGACCATTCGCACCATTCTCGTCGATGACGAAAAACTCGCCATTCAAGGGCTTCAAGTCCGGCTCGAACCGTTTGAAGATGTCGAAGTGATCGACACCTGCTCCAACGGCCGCGAGGCGATCCGCAAGATCAAGACAGAGAAACCCGACCTTGTGTTTCTCGACATCCAAATGCCCGGATTTGACGGATTTTCGGTGGTCAAAGGGGTGATGGAAATCGAACCGCCTTTGTTTGTGTTTGTCACCGCTTTTGAAGAGCATGCGATCCGCGCCTTCGAAGCCAATGCGGTCAATTACCTGATGAAGCCGGTGGATGAAGACAAATTGGCCGACACGATCGAACGCGTGCGCCAACGCCTGGCGGAGAAGAAATCGGCCGAGGATGCCGACCAATTGCTCGATGTTCTGGCCGAAGTTGCCCCGGATCGCGCCGCCGAATTTGGCGCAGAGGCTAGCGAGAGCGCCGAGCGTTTCGAGAAATTGATCAATGTCAAAGATCGCGGCCAGATTTTCCGCGTCGAAGTGGATTCGATCGAACATATCGAGGCCGCCGGCGATTATATGTGCATCTATACCGGCGACAATTCGCTGATCCTGCGCGAGACGATGAAGGATCTCGAGCGCCGGTTGGACCCGCGCAAATTCCAGCGCGTCCACCGCTCCACCATCGTCAATCTCGATCAGGTGCGTCAGGTCAAACCGCACACCAATGGCGAATGTTTCCTCGTGCTGGATTCAGGCGCCGAGGTGAAGGTTTCGCGGTCTTATCGCGATGTGGTGGCGCGCTTCGTGCATTGATGTTTGCAAGCGCGCATCCGCGCTAGACGCGCCGCGCCCCTGTGCAACTGCCCGGCCGGGCTTGCGGAGCTTGGCGGTCCGTTTATGGAAGCCTTATGACTTTTGCTCTGCCCGGCTTCGACCTCGACACATTCGTCCGCAACACGCTGGCGGAGGATTTGGGCGTGGGCTTGCCCGGCGGGGGCAAGGATGTGACATCCCAAAGCGTGATCCCCGCTGATGCGCGCTTTGCCGGGGTGATGGACAGCCGCGATGCCATTGTGGTGGCCGGGCTGCCGCTGGCGGAGGCGTTTTTTCGCCATCTTGATCCTGAATGCACGATCGAAACACTCGTCGAAGATGGCGATGCGGTCGAGGCGGGCGCGGACTTGATGCGGATGGAAGGCAATGCCCGCGCGCTCCTCACCGCAGAGCGCAGCGCCTTGAACATCGTGCAACACCTCTCCGGCATCGCCACAATGACGCAAGGATATGTCACCGCAATGCGCGAGGGGTCGGCGACTTGCACCCTGCTCGACACGCGTAAAACTTTGCCGGGCCTCAGAGTGCTGGAGAAATACGCCACCAAGCAGGGCGGCGCGCAAAATCACCGCATGGGCCTCTATGA
>JABSPI010000333.1 GCA_013214365.1 Erythrobacter sp. | reverse complement strand
CCAGAATATCGGCTCCAGCGGACATTTCCTCGACCCGGCTGGCGCGCGCGGTGTCGCCGCTGATCACGATCGAGCGCCCGCGATAGTCAAACCGGTATCCGATCGCCGGTTCGATCGGATGGTGGACGACGCGAAAGGCGGTGATCGTTAAGCCATCGCGTTCGAGGACAACGACCGGTTCATCGCGGATCACAAACGGGTTGGAGACCAGCCCCCTGCCGCTCGCTGGGACAATCGCATCGGTGTGATGGGCCACGCGGTATTGATGGTCGAGGCCATAGACCTGGTTGAACCCGTTCACCACGCGGCCCAAACCTTGCGGGCCATAGACCTGCAAGGGGGTGGTGTGAGTCCCCTGAGTCCAGCGCAGCAACGCCAGCGGCCCGATCCCGTCAATGTGATCGGAATGGTAATGGGTGATGAACAGGCCATCGACGCTTTGGATATCGAACCCCATCAGGTTCAGATTGCGCGCGCCCCCTTCGCCCATATCGACCACATAGGCTTGATCCCCGGCGACCACGACATTGCACGGCCCCGCGCGGTCGGGATTGGGAAAAGGCGATCCGGTGCCGCACAAAATCAGGTTGAGCCCGTCATCCAGCTCAATCGGGCCTTGGGTCGCGCGCTCTATCGCGACGCGTTCAAAGATGCGTTCGCCCACCTCCCTTTGGAAGATGAAGGTCAGCATCGCTGCAAGGATCAAAACGCCGACAAAACCAAACCCGATCCATCTTTTCATTTTTGCCCCCAATCGAGATGCGTGTTTTCTTTGCGCCAGCCTGCGGCCACGGTTATGGACAGACACCATCCCGTTCCAAAATGGAAGTCAAAAACCTATGGCTATGCCCCAAATCAAACGCGTCCTTCTCAAACTGTCGGGCGAGGTGCTGATGGGGGAACAGGAATACGGGATTGATCCCGAATATGTTGCGCGCCTTGCCGAGGAGGTGAAAGCGGCCAAGGATAACGGGATCGAGGTGTGTCTGGTGATCGGCGGGGGCAATATTTTCCGCGGAATATCGGCCGCGGCCAAGGGGCTGGACCGGACCACGGGCGATTATATGGGCATGTTGGCGACCGTGATGAATGCGCTGGCCATGCAAAATGCGCTCGAACAATTGGGGGTCCAAACCCGGGTGCAATCGGCGATCCCGATGAGCAGTGTGTGCGAACCCTATATCCGCCGCCGCGCCGAACGCCATTTGGCCAAGGGGCGGATCGTGATCTTTGCCGCGGGCACGGGCAATCCGTTCTTCACCACCGATACCGGCGCGGCCTTGCGCGCGGCGGAAATGAATTGTGACGCCTTGCTGAAGGGAACAAGCGTCGACGGGGTCTATGACAGCGATCCCAAACACAATCCCGACGCCGCCCGGTTTGATGCGATTTCCTATGACCGGGTGTTGTCTGACAATCTCAAAGTGATGGATGCAACCGCGGTGGCGCTGTGCCGTGAAAATGACATTCCGATCGTGGTGTTCTCAATCCGCGAGAAGGGCAATGTCGCCAAAGTGCTGGCCGGCGAGGGGACCCAGACGATTGTGAAAAAGGATTAAGGCAGCGCGTCTTGTCCCGCGCGCCCGTCGCATCAAAGCCGCCGGCATCCCCACAAACCCTGCACAAACCCTGCGCAAAACCCCAAGAAAGCCGCAATTGGTCACAATCGTGTCATCGTGCGGCTTGATGCGGCGCGCGCCACGCATTACGGCGCTTTGCCAGATATAGGGCGCCGATGCTCTGTAATGTTCAGTTTTCTGCCGTGATCATGCCATAAGCAGGCGCGGCGCCGCGCAATTATCCGAAGAGGGATTTAGACAATGCCGCAATATGACAAGGCCGATATCGAACGCCGTATGACCGGCGCGGTGGAATCGCTCAAAGGCGATCTGTCGGGTCTGCGCACGGGCCGCGCCAATACCAGCCTGCTCGATCCGGTTCAGGTTGAGGTTTATGGCGCGATGATGCCGCTCAACCAGGTCGCCACTGTATCCGCCCCCGAACCGCGCATGCTCAGCGTGCAGGTGTGGGACAAATCGAACCTGATCGCGGTGGAAAAAGGGATCGCGCACGCCAATCTCGGGCTCAACCCGATGATCGATGGCCAAACGCTGCGTCTGCCCATGCCCGACTTGACCGAGGAGCGCCGCAAGGAGCTTGCCAAGCTCGCCGGGCAATATGCTGAAAAGGCCAAGATCGCGATCCGCAATGTCCGCCGCGATGCGATGGAAAGCCTCAAGGCTGACGAGAAGAAGAAAGAAATTTCCGAAGACGACCGCAAGCGTCTGGAGGATGAGGTGCAAAAGCTGCCTGACAGCCATGTCGCCCAGACCGACGAGGCGGCCGCGAAAAAAGAACAGGAAATCCTGACCCAGTAACCGGCAGGACAACCTCCAGGGGACAATCAATCAGGCGAACAGTTTCGGGCAGGGGAGAGCCAATGGGCGATAGCCCGCTATCAACAGAAGGGCGCGCGCGCCATGTGGCCATCATCATGGATGGCAATGGGCGCTGGGCCAAGAAGCGCGCTCTGCCGCGGTCTTTGGGGCACAAACGCGGGGTTGAGGCGGTGCGCCGGCTGGTGCGCGGCCTCGATCCGATGGGGCTGGATTGCCTCACCCTCTACGCGTTCAGCTCGGAAAACTGGAAACGGTCCGAAGACGAGGTCGACGATTTGATGAATTTGATGCGCAAATTCATCAAATCGGACCTGCCTGAATTTGTCGCCAATGGGGTGAAGCTGAAAATTATTGGCGACTGGCGCAGCCTTGCCCCCGACATTGTCGCCATGCTCGAAGATGCGCTGGCGCAGACCGCAAATGGCACCAAATTGCTCGCAGTGGCGCTCAATTACGGGGCGCAGGATGAAATTGCCCGCGCCGCCGCCGCCGCCGCGCAATCGGGCGAGGTGAACGCCGATACCATCGCCCGGCATCTCGACACTGCCGATCTGCCCCCGCTCGATTTGTTGATCCGCACCAGCGGCGAAATTCGCCTGTCAAATTTCCTGTTGTGGCAATCGGCCTATGCCGAAATGCTGTTTGTCGACACGCTGTGGCCTGA
>JABSPI010000332.1 GCA_013214365.1 Erythrobacter sp. | reverse complement strand
TCCTTGTCAAGTCATCAATTCACAAATTGATTCAGCATCACCGACACCAAATGGGGATGGCTATATTAGAGTCTGCCCCAATGAAGACATTACACTTACAGGTAGTGGAACATTCTCTGTTGATGGAACTGGTGCAACATATGAGTGGGATTTAGGCGACGGTAATACAGTGGCTGGACAAACCGCCACTTTTTCTTATCCAAATCCAGGTGTATATATCGTGAATTTAAATATTAGAGATGCAAACACCTCGATTGATCCTTTAGGATGTACCAACAATAATCTCATAAATCAAGTCATTCAAGTAGCAACCGAACCGGATTTTACTGGAACACAAGCTGCTAATCCTGTGATTTGTTTTGGTGGTTCTACGACGATTGAAGGGGTTGTAAATCCTGTTGAATTTATTAATGATTGTACACCACCAGTTGCTGATACGACATTTTTACCTGATGGTTCTGGCGCACAATATACAACCTCAATCCCAGTAGATTGCTTTGACTCCGCTCAAACATTAACTGATCCAAATCAGCTGATTGAGGTCTGTATTAATATTGAGCATTCGTACTCAGGAGATTTAGATATTTTTATCCAAAGTCCGAATGGCCAAGAGATTCAATTATTTGAACAAGCGGGTGGTGGAACTTATTGGGGTGGTGCCAATGATGATAATTCAACTGTTCCGGGAACAGGAGAACAATATTGTTTTTCTATGTCTGCGACAACATTATTAGCTAATGCACCTACAGAAATTAACGGGACTAATCCTCCTGGTAACTCATGGGTTCCGGGTACTTATTTACCAGTTGAGAGTTTTGCAGGCTTGGTTGGTAGTCCGTTGAATGGAGATTGGACAATACGAATAGTAGATAACCTCTCTATTGATAATGGTTATATCTTCGAGTGGTTCTTGAATTTTGATCCGGCTATACAGCCACCAGAGTTGTCATTTACTCCAACCATAACTTCTGAAGGTTGGGATCCAGATCCAACAATCACAAATACTACTGGAAATGTGATTACGGTTGAGCCTACAGCAGAAGGGCAATATTGTTATACTTATAGAGTTACAGATGATTTTGGTTGTGAATATACTGAAGAGGTATGTATCGATGTATTACCCGAGTTAATTACTGAAGTCCCAAGTAACCTATTTGTTTGTGATACTGGTGCTCCACCTTACATTTTTAATCTAGATTCTAATACCTCGGTTGTATTAGCAAGTGCTCCTAACGCAACTGATTTAGTGGTGACTTATCATAACTCACAGGCCGATGCCGATGCGGATGTTGGTGCCATAACCGGTTTAACAAATTATTCTGGAACGGACGGTGAGACTATCTACATTAGAGTAGAATATTTAGACTCTGGATGCTACGAAGTATTACCGTTTACACTAAATGTATCTGGTCAGCCCGATATAAATTCTGTTTTAGACATCGAGACTTGTGATGACCTATCAAATGACGAATTTGAAGAGTTTAATTTAGAGTTACAGACTTTAGGTATTTTAGGTCCGCAATCTAGTACAGATTTTAATGTAACATACCATTTAAGTTTTGCTGATGCGGATGCTGGTGCTGGTGTATTACCACTTCTTTACACAAATACTAGCAACCCTCAACCAATATATGTTAGGGTTGAAAGTGCCGGTGATTCTTCTTGTTACAATGCATCGGTAAATCCTGAGTTTCTATTAATAGTAAATCCAAGAGATGATGCTTCTTTTGATGTTACGCCAACGTGTGATGGAGCAACTGTGAATACTCCTATTCTAACTCCAGGTGGTACTTTTACGTTTAATCCCGCGCCAACAGATGGTACTATTATAAATCCAATAACTGGCGAAGTTACGGGGGGAACATCTGGTGCATCCTATACAATAGAGTATACTACAACAGGTACTTGTCCTTCAACCTCGTTACAGACTTTCAATGTTCTTGAAACAGATGATGCTTCTTTTTCAATTACAGCTTCATGTGATGGAGGTAGTGTTGATACACCAATCATTACACCAGGAGGTACTTTTAGTTTTAATCCAGTTCCTGCTGATACAGCTTCAATTGATCCTATATCGGGAGAGGTAACTGATGCAATTCCAGGTACAACATATACCGTTCAGTATGTAACATCAGGTGTCTGTCCTTCAACGAGTACTCAAGATCTAACGGTGTTAGAATTAGATGATCCAACTTTTTCATTAAATCCAACTTGTGATGGTGCAACGGCTAACATCACTGGAGATTTAGGTGGTACCTTTACACTAAATCCTGATCTAGGAGATGGTGCAGTCATTGATCCAGCAACTGGAACAATTACTAACGGAATTTCAGGTACGACCTACACTGTAAATTACACAACGGGAGGAGCATGTCCGCAAACATCGACAGAAACAGTTACTGTTAACCTTTCTGATGATGCTTCTTTTTCAGTTACTGCAACATGTGATGGTGCAACTGTTGATTTACCATTAGCTACACCTGGAGGAACATTTAGTTTTGATGTATTGCCAGCAGACGCTGCTGTAATTGATCCTATTTCAGGTGAGGTCATGGGCGGTACGCCGGGTGCTACATATTCTATTGTTTATTCAACTTCAGGAATTTGTTCTGATACAGAAGTGGTAACGTTTAGTGTTCTACCTGAGGACGATGCTAGTTTCTCAGTCGATCCCACATGTGATGGTGGAATTCCAAATCCGTCAGGTGTCTTAGGCGGAACTTTTACTTTTAATATTCCACCTACTGATGCTGCTGTTATTGATGCTAATACTGGAGTTGTTTCCAATGGTACACCAGGTGAGACCTATACTATTGAATATGTTACTAATGGTGCATGTCCAAATAGTAGTATAGTAGAATTTACAGCGAATCCCTTACCTTCTTTAGTAGCACCAACGCCTTTAGAGGTTTGTGATGATGGCACACCAGATGGATTAACATCGATAGATTTAAGTATAAAGGACTTTGAGATAACGGGTAATAATCCACAATACTCAGTGAGTTATTATCTATCTCAGGCCGATGCAGATGATGAGGTAAATCCGTTGGCAATACCTTATACAAACATTTCTAATCCAC
>JABSPI010000034.1 GCA_013214365.1 Erythrobacter sp. | reverse complement strand
TGGTCCATGTCGCCATGGATTTCGCCGCTGGCAAAACCGCGCCGCTGCAAATGCTTGTTGAGCTCGCGCACCGTTGTTTTGCGATTGGCAAAAATAATCGCGGTCTCAATGTGATCATTGGCGAGCAACCATTCGAGCGTGTCGCGCTTCTGGCGGGCTTTGACCGGGACTTTGAACGCGGTGATATCCTGATTGGTGGAGGCCGCGCGCGCGGTTTCAATCCGTTTGGGATTGCTCAAAAACTTTTTCGCCAGCTTTTCAATCGGCGGCGGCATGGTTGCCGAAAACAGCATGGTCTGGCGCGTTTCGGGCAATTTCGAACAGATGAATTCGATATCGGGGATAAAGCCCATATCGAGCATCCGGTCCGCCTCATCGATGACCAGCAATTCGCAGCCATTGAGCAGGATTTTCCCGCGCTCGAACAGGTCCATCAACCGGCCCGGTGTCGCGATGAGCACATCCACGCCTTCGTTCAGAGCCTTAACCTGATCGCCCATTTGAACACCGCCGATGAGCAGCGCCATTTTAAGGTCGTGATTGGCGCCATATTTCTCGAAATTTTCCGCAACTTGCGCGGCCAATTCGCGGGTCGGCTCCAAAATCAAAGACCGCGGCATCAAAGCGCGCCTCCGGCCTGCGGCCATGACATCGATCATGGGCAGCACAAAACTGGCGGTTTTGCCCGTCCCCGTCTGGGCGATACCGATGAGATCTTTCATCATCAGAACAGCCGGGATGGCTTCGGCCTGAATGGCGGTGGGCGCGGTGTAACCTGCGGCATCAACCGCTTTCAACAATTCGTCGGATAGGCCGAGATCGGCAAAAGTCATGCGGGTCAAAATTTCCGGATATATAGGCAGCGCGCTGGCTGCCGGAATGTTGCGCCGCCAAATGAGGGGATTCCCCTTTGATCAGCGGTGTGGCGATTGGCCAAAAACCGCGCAAAAGTCAAGAATTGCCGCCCATGGCGGGCAAGCCAAGGCCGCCAAGCCTTCACGCCGATGCAGGGCAATCTTGGTTCCGCCAATCCGCTCGGGACTTTGGTGATCATTCACCGGGCGCGGCGATCACTCCTCAACCGCGACCAATTGGCTCATCCGGGCAATCTCGCATTTGACCCCGCTGCGCGACAAAAGCTGATCGCGGGCAACGCACAATTGGCCGTCTTCATTGCGCTCGACATAGAAGCCGGAATAGAAATCGCGTGCCCTGCAGGCGCGCTCCAGATTGATCGTCACGATCCGCTCATCACGCAAAAACAACAGCAAGCGATTGCCATTGGCGGTTTGCACGCCGGCGATACCCGCCAAAGCGACGCAGCTATCCATCTCGCGCTCTTCAAATGTGGCCTGCACCCCTTGCTGCGGCAATTGGGCGAGCAATTCGTTGCGATTGTTAGAGCTTTGCGGGGAAATGCGAATGGTCAGGCGCTGTTCAATGCGAAACTGATGGGTGACTTGGCCTTGGTAAAACGCCTCAAGCGGGGTGGTTTGCCCGGCGGGTCGCACCGCCGCGTCTGACCGGCGGGATCCGGAATTGGGCAGCGTTACTGCAGATGCGTCATTGTGTTTGGCCGCGCCTGACACAACGCTCTGAGGAGTGTCCGCTGCATCGCCGGCAAGACCGGCCGCATCAGGCCCCGGCGCAGCGCGCTCATTCACCAACCAAAGACCGCCCTGCCCCAAAAACGGAAGCACCAACACAATGGGAGCAGCAAAGGTGAGCAGGCTGGGCATGCCGGGTTAGACACTTTCCTCTTTGCGTTTAGCCGTTTTGGCCTTTTGGCGCTTTGGTCTTCTGGCGCGTTGCATGCGGCGCCGGTTTTTTGCCCCGACAACACATGGCGTTGATCAAATTATTCATCAGCACCGTCAAACATATGCGGCAAAACCTATATCGTTCCTGATTGAACGCTGGCTTAACTGAACGCACGCGCTGCGCCATATTGCTGGTGCATTCGCGCAATTGTGTGGCATAGGCGCAACAATGACTGATTTGACCGACCGCCTCGATGTGTTCCGCGAAGACGCCGCCGCTCTCTTGGGCGAAAAAGGTTTCACTGACCTCGCCGATGATCTTGAGCCGTGGTTGACCGATTGGCGCGGGCGTTATTCGGGGCGCGCGCTTGGTCTGGCGGCGCCGGCATCGACCCAGCAAGTGTCCGAATTGGTCAAATTGTGCGCCCGTCACGGCGTGCCGATCGTACCCCAAGGGGGAAATAGCGGGATGGCCGGCGGGGCCACGCCTGACCAAAGCGGCGAAGCGATTATTCTCTCGCTCAGACGCATGAATACGATCCGCTCGCTCGATCCCGATGCCGGGCAAGCGGTGTGCGAGGCGGGCGTGATCCTGCAGACCTTTCACGACGCAGCCGATACAGCCAATATGCGCTTCCCCCTGACTTTGGGGGGCAAAGGCTCGGCCACGATCGGGGGGCTGGTTTCGACCAATGCCGGCGGGACGCAGGTGCTGCGTCATGGCACGATGCGGGCGCAGGTGCTGGGGATCGAGGCGGTGCTGGCAGATGGCAGCGTGTTTGACGCCCTGACCGCGCTCAAAAAGGACAATCGCGGCTTTGACCTTAAACAGGTCCTGATCGGGTCAGAGGGGACATTGGGTATCGTCACGGCGGCAACCTTGCGGCTCTTGCCTGCGCCGCGTGCGCGCGCCACCGCATGGGTGGGAGTGCCATCGATCACCGATGCGCGCGCTTTGTTGCGGCGGGTGGACCGCGATCTGGGTGACACGCTTGAAGGGTTCGAAGTGGTCCCGGCCCATTGTCTCGATTCCGTGCTCGACCACCTCCCCGATGCGCGCAGCCCCCTATCCCAGCGGCATGCATGGAATGCACTGATCGAATGTGTCTGCGTCGATGGCGAGGACACCGATCTGCGCGAGCGGTTGGAAAACGCGCTGGCCGAGGCGGCGGAAGCGGAATTGCTGGCTGATGCGGTGATTGCAGCCAATGAACGCCAGGCCGAGGATTTCTGGATGTTGCGCGATTCGATTTCAGCCGCCGAACGCGCATTGGGCCCGGCAATGCAGCATGACATCTCGGTTCCAGTTGAACGCATGCCCGAATTCATCCTCGCCGCCTCCCCCGCAATCGAAGAGGCCCATCCCGGCACCCGCGCGGTCGCCTTTGGACATCTGGGCGATGGCAATGTCCATTTCCATGTGCTCGCCCCCAATGGCGCGGTGCCGGGCGAATGGGAGGAGGGTCAAGGCAAGCTGATCAGCGCACAAGTCTATGATCTTGTGACCCAATGGGGAGGCTCGATCAGCGCCGAACACGGTATTGGCCAGATGAAAGTGGCTGAACTTGGGCGGTTGGGCGATCCGGTGGCTTTGGCCATGATGCGCCAGATCAAGACCGCGCTCGACCCGCAAGGTTTGCTCAACCCAGGCAAATTGGTGCCGCCGATCGGGTGAAATCTGGGGGCAAAACCGAGGCCGCAATGCCCCACAGACCGCACGCGCTTGCACCAACAGCCAGGAACGCCTAAAGCGCCCGCCAACGCGGCGTTCGCAGCCTATCGACCAGCCGGTCTTTAGCGCTGTTCGAAGGTCACGAAACAGTTTTTCATTTCCTCATCTCGGAGAGATCTCATGGCGACCGCGCCGCAGCCGCAACTTCCGCTGTTCTACAAAGACCTGCTTCCCCTCAACAGCCGCGATCATGGCGATTGGAAAGTCAAAGGGTTCGACGATGCCTCGTTCATCGCTGACACCCACGCCATCCCGCTGACCGTCGACGAATTTGTCGATGCATCGCGCTGCTATCCGATCGTCTTCACCGCCGGCGAAAATCCGCTGCCGATCGCGCTCATGGGCCTCAATGAAGGCGTCAACATGTTCGTCAACGAGGACAAGAAGTTCGAGCAGGGCAATTACGCACCGGCCTATATCAGTCGCTACCCCTTCATGCTCGCCAAACTGACCCCGGACAGCGAAGAAATGTCGCTGTGCTTTGACCCGCAATCGGGCGTTGTGGGCGACCAGGCTGACGGTCAGCCTTTGTTCAAGGATTTCTCCGAAGAAGAGAAAGCGAAAATCGCCAAGGGCGAAATCGGTGTGCGCGAGCCGACCGATTACACCAATGGTGTCCTCGATTTCTGCCGCCGCTTCGAAGAGGCCGGCCAGCGGACCAAAGAATTCATGAACGAGTTGAAAAAGCTCGATCTGCTGCGTGATGGCCGGTTCGACATCACCCGCGCCGATCTGCCCGATCAGCCGTTCAGCTACACCGGGTTCCAAATGGTCAACGAGGAAAAGCTGCGCGAACTCGACAGCGCCACTCTCGAAACGCTCAACAAAAACGGCATGCTGATGCTGATGCACGCTCAATTGTTCTCGCTGCGTGTGATGCGCAACCTGTTTGAGCGTCAGAGCGAAGCCGGCAAAATCCCGACACCAAACACGCCCGCATAATCGCGCCAGTGTTGACGAAGCAATTGCCGGTCGCGCCATGCGTTGTCCGGGCATTGCCAAAAGCAATTCTTTAGCGGGGGTCTACGGGTTGAACGTAGGCCCCCGTTTCGCATCCATAAACGGGCAATGATTATACCCTGTGTCAGCCATCGAAAACGACTTCGCCTAGGCGTCGCCTCGCTTCATGTGCAAAGCCGCCTCGTGCACTTCCCCCAAGCCTGCACGGGGCGGCTTTTTATTCAACCTATATAGATATCAGGGGCTTACCCCCGGTTTCTCATCCAACTTATCGGCCGAAAGTGAAGCTTTGCCGGGCCCCACCGGCGGGTGCGACCTATTCCGCCGCCTGCGCAAGCTGTCCGCCCGAGCCAAGGCGCGCAGTCAGCCCGCCCAATTCGCGCACGAGCCCCGCCAACAGCTTCGCCAACGGCTCCATGCTGGCAACCGGTTCGCGCAACGCCGGATCGAGATAGGTCGTGCGGCACAATTCGATCTGGATCGCATGAATTCCGCGCGTCGGCGCGGCATGACGGTCAAGCACATAGCCCCCGGAATAGGGGCGATTATGCCATGCCCGGCAACCATTATTATCAAGATATCGAAAGGCATGCGCGGCCAGCGCGTTGTGACACGATGCGCCATAGCGGTCGCCAAGAACGATTTGCGGCGCGGGCTCATCGCCGCTGGGCCGGCGCAGTGGCGGCATCGAGTGCAGGTCAATCAACAAGGCCGCCCCCCACATGTCACGAATCCGCTCCAATTCGGCCGAGAGGAACCGGTGATAGGGCTTGTGGATCTGCTCAATCCGCCGTTCCAACTCCTCGATCGGCAGGCGCGAGCGCCAAACCTCACCCGATCCCGACAATCGCCGCGGCACCAAGCCCAAACCATTGCGCGCGCGGCCGTTATTTGTGCCGCGATGGGCTGCTGCCAAGGGTCGCTCACGCCCTTGGGGATCTATCATCGCCCAATCGATGTCATCGGGCGCGCGGTTAAGGTCGAGCATGGCGCGCGGCGCCTGAGCCACCAATAAACCGGTGCCCGTGGCCTTTGCCACCTCCACGCCAACGGCATCGACATAGCGATCTTCAAGCCGCAATTGCGATCGCTCAGGATCGCGCATTCCGGCGATAACATCCTCGGGATAGGCGCGCCCTGCATGCGGAACAGCGATCAAAACAGGTAAGGGAATCGCATGCGGGGTAATGTGGACAAAAGCCGAGCGNTCCTCCCGCTCGTCACCCGTCACCAATTTGGCCTCGCGCGGTGCAATCACCCCGCCGCGATGGGTCAAGTAATCCTGAGCGGCTCCAGCAGACATCAGATAGGAAAGAGGCGAGGACGGGCTTTTAGGCATTGTGCATTTGCTGCCCGCTTTGCAAGCGTGTGTCAAAGGATCAATCCCTGATCGATAACCAAGGGTATGGGCAGCGCGATTAAGCTTTTGCGGTAACCGCCTTTTCAAACCCGTCTCAAAGTCGGTCACGCAGGTCAAACACCAAAGATTTCTTAAGCGTTCTCGTGTAAGAACCATGGCCATGACAACAAACATTCCCCCGCGAATCCTGCTGGCCGAAGACGAAGAGGCCATGCGCACTTATCTCGAGCGCGCACTCACCAATGCCGGATATGAGGTAAAAAGCGTCGATCGCGGCACCGAGGCCGTGCCGCTGCTTGAAAATGAGGATTTCGACCTGTTGTTGTCGGATATTGTCATGCCCGAAATGGACGGAATCGAATTGGCGCAGCGCTGCTCAGAAGTCAGCCCGCGCACCAAAGTGATGTTCATCACCGGCTTTGCTGCGGTCAGCCTGCGCGCCAGCCGCGAACAACCGCAAGCCAAAGTGCTTTCAAAGCCATTCCACCTGCGCGATCTCGTGCTCGAAGTGGAACGCGCCTTTGAAGAACCGCATCAGGCATCGATCTAAATATGAAAATTGGCGGGCTGCTGCGGCGGGCCAAAACAGCGTTTTTTCGCCAAAGCTGACTTTTTCACTGGCAACTCGCCTCGAATCGCTTGCACAGTGTGAGAGGTTTCGCTAACGCGCCGCTTCTCGCAGCCAAAACCTACTGGTCGGGGTTGCGGGACATGGAATGATAGTGTGGGCGTATAGCTCAGTGGTAGAGCACTGTGTTGACATCGCAGGGGTCGGAAGTTCAACTCTTCCTACGCCCACCATTCCCTCCCCCTTCTTATCCGACACAGGTTTGATTGCGCGCCTTTGGCGGTGCGGTTCCGATCGATAAATGCCGCTTGCCCGATGCGCGTGGGCGCGCGCACTTGGTTTGCGCATCGCCGGAGCGGCGCGCAGCTGCCGTGTTCAGATGCAAGATTTTCGCGTTTGCTGGCACAAGCATTTGCCACACCACCTTGCACCTTCGCGCACCTCTGCTAGAGCGCGCGGGAGGGATCACATCAGACATCCTGACGTTTAGAAACATTCCGAGAAGGATGAGGCGCCAGCCATGCAGAAAATTCAGGTCAAAAACCCAGTAGTCGAGCTCGACGGCGATGAGATGACAAAGATCATCTGGCAATGGATCCGCGAAAGGCTGATCTTGCCATACCTCGATGTCGACCTGAAATATTACGACCTCTCGATCGAGAAGCGCGACGAAACCGACGACCAGATCACCGTTGATGCAGCCAATGCGATCAAGGAATATGGTGTGGGCGTCAAATGCGCCACCATCACCCCCGACGAAGCGCGGGTTGAAGAGTTTGATCTGAAGAAAATGTGGCGTTCGCCCAATGGCACGATCCGCAACATTTTGGGCGGCGTGGTGTTCCGCGAGCCGATCGTGATCGACAATGTCCCGCGCCTGGTGCCGGGTTGGACCAATCCGATCGTGGTTGGCCGCCATGCATTTGGCGACCAATATCGCGCCACCGACACGCTGATCCCGGGCCCGGGTAAGCTGCGCCTCGTTTATGAGGGCGAGGATGGCACCAATCTCGATCTGGAAGTGTTCGAATTTGAAAGCTCGGGCATTGCCATGGCGATGTACAATCTCGACGATTCGATCCGGGCATTTGCCCGCGCGTCGATGAATTACGGCCTCGATCGCAAATGGCCGGTTTATCTGTCGACCAAGAACACCATCATGAAAGCCTATGACGGGCGTTTCAAAGACCTTTTCCAAGAGGTGTTCGACAACGAATTTGCTGACAAGTTCGAAGCCGCCGGCATCACTTACGAGCACCGGTTGATCGATGATATGGTTGCCGCCGCGCTCAAATGGTCGGGCAAGTTCGTCTGGGCGTGTAAAAACTATGACGGCGATGTGCAGTCGGACACCGTTGCCCAAGGGTTTGGCTCGCTCGGCCTGATGACTTCGGTTCTGATGACGCCCGATGGCAAGACCGTCGAAGCCGAAGCCGCGCACGGCACCGTCACCCGCCACTTCCGCCAGCATGAGCAAGGCAAGGCAACCTCGACCAACCCGATTGCATCGATCTTCGCATGGACCCGCGGTCTGATGTATCGCGGCAAGTTCGACGAAACCCCCGACGTGGTGCGGTTTGCCGAAACGCTTGAGCGGGTGTGCATCGAAACGGTCGAGAACGGCCAGATGACCAAAGATCTGGCGCTGCTGATCGGTCCGTCGCAAAATTGGCTGACCACCGAGCAATTCTTCGAGGCGATTGTTCAAAACCTCGAAAAAGAAATGCAAAACTGGGCGTAATTGCCCATGATATGCACCGGCGCGTAACGATTGCACGGCCGGTTACCGCGAAATCAAAAGGGCGGCCCATTTCTTCGCGAATGGGCCGCCTTTTTTGTTTGTTGTGCATGGCCAATGGGGAGCGACAACACACATGGGTGACTTGACCGGCCCACACGGCTAATCCGGTTCCATGGCAGGCGAACTGACCCTTTCACCGGTAATGTCCGATGCGCTCGTTATTCTGGGCGCGGCGGGGATTGTTATTCCCGTCTTTGCGCGGTTCCGGATCACCCCGATCATCGGTTTCATCCTGATCGGCATTCTGGTCGGCCCCTACGGCCTTGGCGCGATGGTGGAACGTCATGAATGGCTCTATTGGGTCACTATATCTGATCCGGACCGATTGACCCCGTTTGCCGATTTCGGGATCATCTTATTGCTGTTTGCGATCGGGCTGGAATTGTCGTTCAACCGCTTGTGGCAATTGCGCAAATTGGTGTTTGGCCTGGGCAGTTTGGAACTGCTGATCATTGGCAGCATCTCGGCCATGTTCTTTGGCTATTACAGCGGGATGTCGAACACGGCTGCGCTGGCTTTGGGCTTTGCGCTGGCATTTTCTTCGACTGCGATCGTGTTGCCGATTTCGGGCACGAAAAGCCCGGTTGGCCGGGCCGCATTGTCGATGCTGTTGTTCGAAGACATCATGATCGTCCCCATTATCTTCATTCTGGGTGCGCTGGCCCCCAACGCGCAGGATGGCGGAGTGGCAGGTCTGACGACGACCTTGATCCAAGGCGGGATTGTGATCGCGGTGTTGTTGGTGGCGGGCCGGTTTGCCCTGCCCCGCCTGTTCGGCCAGGCGGCGCGCACGAAGAGCCCCGAATTGTTTCTGGCTGCATCCTTGTTGGTGGTGATCGGCGCCAGCCTTGCGACATCGGTCGCCGGTCTGTCGCCGATTGTGGGCGCGCTGATCGCCGGACTGCTGATTGCGGAAACCGAATATCACGGCGAAGTCGAAACAATTATGGAGCCGTTTAAAGGTCTGGCCTTGGGCGTGTTCCTGATCACGATCGGGATGAGCATTGATCTCACCGATATCTGGCGCAATCTGGGCGAGATCACTGTGGCTGTGATCGGTGTATTGGTGTTCAAGGCGATCGTCACCGGAACCTTGTTGCGGATGATGGGTGCGCGCAAATCCACTGCGGCGGAAACCGGCGTTTTGATGGCCAGCCCCAGCGAAACATCGCTGATCGTTTTGGCCGCCGCGACCAGCGCATTGGTGATCGATGAAGACACCGCGCAATTTTGGGAAGTGGTGACCGCAATCGGTTTGACCGTTACCCCATTGCTGGCGCGGCTGGGCCGGGTGATTGCACGCCGGGTCGAACCCACGCCTGATCTGGCCGAGGAAGAGCGCGAGGAAGCGCGCACGATTATTGTTGGCGGCGGCCGCGTGGGCCGCATGGTCGCCGATATGATGACGGTGCACGACCAGCCTTACATCATGCTCGATTCCAATCCCGATTTGATCGATCAGGCCAAGCGTGACGGATACCGGGCCACCTTTGGCGACGCCGCGCGCGGTCAGGCGTTGAGCCGGTTGGGCCTCGCGAATGCGCCGGCGATTGTCCTGACCATGGATGAGCCAGTTTTGGCGCAAAGACTGGTGGGCAAGCTGCGGGTGAACCACCCCGATCTGCTGATCGTGGCGCGCGCCAGAGACACCGATCATGCCGCCGCATTGTACCGCGCCGGGGCCAGCCATGCCGTGCCCGAAACGCTTGAAAGCTCGCTGCAATTGTCCGAAGCGGCACTGGTCAATATCGGCGTTGCCATGGGGCCGGTGATTGCCTCTATCCATGAAAAACGCGACCAATATCGCGAGCAGATCGAGGTGAAAGGCGGGCTCAACGCAAAACCCAAATTGCGCACCAGCTCGCTCTCACCTGAAGATGGCTAGTTCGCATTCGGGCCAAGCAAAACCTCAACCCAGTCTTCGATCACTGGGGAAAACGCGTCCTGCCCTGGATAGGCAAATTCCAATGCCAAATCGATAGCCGACGAGGTGGCGAAGATTGCCGCAATTACAGTTAGGAAAGCCCACGGCATCGCAGCCTTACGCGCTTGCTGCACCAATAGCTCTTTGTGCTTGGGCGACACTGCGAGCCATGCCAGCCACAATAGAGCAGGAATTGCTACGAAATTGGCCAAAAGAACCACGAATGGATGAATGCCAGGCACCCATTCAAGCGGCATGACCCCGACCAGCGCGACGAGAACGCCAAGAACTTTGGGTGCCCACCCGATCGACCGATCCCGCAGAGCCAGCCAACTGACATTCAACCCAGTGCGAAAATCACGCCATCTCGTAACCGACCCTCGCCGCGCCCGTACACGCAGCCGCCGGATTAACTGGGCGAGTTTTCCCGGTGGTCTGGGCATCACAATGCCGGCCTAGGGTCGCCGCTCATCACGCATCTTCGTGCTGTGCTAAGACATCGCGCACCGCGGCAATCGCTGCATCACCCTTTGTTCCATCCGGGCCGCCACCTTGCGCCATGTCAGGACGGCCACCGCCGCCCTTCCCGCCCAAGGCGGCAACGCCGGCGCGCACAAGGTCGACCGCGCTGAATTGCTGGGTCAAGTCATCGGTCACTGCGGCGGCGATGCTGGCTTTGCCATCATTGACCGCAACGATCGCGGCCACCCCGCTGCCCAGACGGGCTTTGGTCTCGTCCAGCAGCGGACGCAATTCCTTAGGGTTCAAACCGTCTAGAACTTGGCCACTAAACGTGACCGCGCCGACCTTTTCATCGCCGCCTGCTGCCGCGCCATTGCCTGCGCCGCCACTGCCCAGAGCCAGCGCCTTCTTCGCCTCGGCGAGTTCTTTTTCGAGCCGCTTGCGCTCTTCCAAAAGCGCGGCAATGCGCGCGGGCACCTCTTCCGGGGTCGCCCGGATCGCGCTGGCCGCAGCCTTGAGCGCATCCTCACGATCGACCAGCCAATTGCGCGCCGCATCTCCCGTCAACGCCTCAATCCGGCGCACGCCCGAGGACACCGCGCTTTCCGAGACGATGCGGAACAATCCGATGTCGCCGGTCGCGCGGACATGCGTGCCCCCGCACAATTCAACCGAATAATTACGGCCGGCATCGCCCGTGCGGCCCATCGACAAAACCCGGACCTCATCGCCATATTTTTCGCCGAACAGCGCAAGCGCCCCGGCCTCAACCGCGTCATCCGGGCTCATCAAACGGGTTGAAACCGCCTCATTGGCTAGGATTTCGGCGTTCACTTCGCCCTCGATCGCGGCCACCTCATCGTTCGAGAGCGGCTTGGGATGCGAGAAGTCGAAACGCAACCGTTCCTGAGCCACGAGCGAGCCCTTTTGCGTCACATGATTGCCCAATTGGTTGCGCAGGGCAGCATGGACGAGGTGCGTGGCCGAATGGTTGGCGCGGATCTGCGCCCGGCGCGCTGCATCCACTTCAAGCTGCACATTATCGCCAACCGCAATCGAACCGCCGGTGACGCGCCCGTGATGCGCATGCAAACGGCCCAATGGCTTGCTGGTATCAGTGACCTCGATCATCAGCCCATCCGGCGTGGAGATCGTACCTGTGTCACCGGTTTGCCCGCCGCTTTCGCCATAAAACGGTGTCTGATTGGTCAGAACGACGACCTCGTCGCCCGCTTGCGCGCTGGCTATTTCTGCGCCGTCCTTGACGATGGCAACCACGCTGCCCTCACCCGAGGTTGCGGCATATCCGGTGAACTCGCTGGCGCCTTCGCGTTCGGCGATATCGAACCAGATTTCGCCCGATGCGGCATCGCCCGATCCTTTCCACGCTGCGCGCGCGGCTTCCTTCTGGCGGGTCATAGCGGCGTCAAAACCGGCCTGATCAACCCCGATCCCGCGGGCGCGCAACGCATCCTCGGTCAAATCGTAAGGGAAGCCATATGTGTCGTAGAGCTTGAAAGCGGTTTCCCCATCGAGCTCGCCGCCCGCCTCCATTGCGCCGGTTGCCTCGTCGAGCAGTTTAAGCCCCTTATCCAGCGTGCGCCGGAATTGCGTCTCCTCGCGCAGCAAAACCTCTTCGATCAAAGCCTGTCCACGCTGAAGCTCGGGATATGCCTGCCCCATTTCGGCCACCAAGGAGGGGACGAGCCGGTGCATCAACGGCTCCTTCGCGCCCAACAGGTGCGCATGCCGCATCGCCCGGCGCATAATCCGGCGCAAGACATAGCCGCGCCCCTCATTGGACGGCAAAACTCCATCCGCCATCAAAAATGATGTGGAGCGCAAATGGTCGGCAATGACACGGTGCGATGCGGTTTTGTCCCCCTGCGCGGCGACATGGGTCAGACCTTCCGAGGCCGCAATCAACGCCTTGAAAGTGTCGGTATCGTAATTGTCATGCACCCCCTGCAT
>JABSPI010000331.1 GCA_013214365.1 Erythrobacter sp. | reverse complement strand
TGATCCTTTTGATCATCCCCGGCCTATATTTGATCCTGCGCTGGTTGCCGGCCTATGCGCGGCTGTATGTGCATGG
Organism: Erythrobacter sp.; assembly: GCA_013214365.1. Lineage (GTDB taxonomy): Bacteria > Pseudomonadota > Alphaproteobacteria > Sphingomonadales > Sphingomonadaceae > Erythrobacter. Next base: position 3,024 of record JABSPI010000331.1, on the reverse strand, counting down.
CAATGGAGTTGTTTCGGCATTGCGCTGGTCCTGGCAGGAGACGCGAGCGCTCCAAAAACCGCTCGCCCTCGCATTGATCTGGCCCTTGCTGTTTCTCGCACTCAGCCTATTGGGCTTTTTTGCGGTCGAGATAGGATGGATCGCATGGGGGGAATCGGCATCACAGGCGGTATCGTCATCAGATATTGTGTTGGTGGTCGCAGACCTTCTTTCGGGGGTTTCGGCGGCGTGGACGCAAGTGCTGGGCATTGCGGTTTATCGTATGATAGAGCGCGGCGAGCCCGATCTGATTGACACTTTCTCCTGATCCGGAGCTTTTCACCCCTTGACGATATTGGAAACCCAACCCCACTCTCGCGCGTACGTACACGTAAGGAACAGACCTCTCTAATATGCAACTTGTCATTGTCGAATCGCCGGCCAAGGCGAAAACCATCGAGAAATATCTGGGCGGCGACTTTAAAGTCCTCGCCTCATACGGCCATGTCCGCGATCTCCCGCCCAAGGATGGCAGCGTGCGGCCGGATGAAGATTTCGCGATGGATTGGGAACTGTACCGCGACAAGCAGAAGCGTTTCAAAGAAATCTCTGACGCGGCCAAAAACGCCTCGCGGCTGGTGCTGGCGACTGACCCCGACCGCGAGGGGGAGGCGATCAGCTGGCACGTGCAGGAGCTTTTGAAAAAGCGCAAAACCCTGCCCACCAAAGTTGACCGGGTGACGTTCAATTCGATCACCAAAAAGGCGGTAACCGATGCGATGGCGGCCCCGCGCGAACTCGATCAACCTTTGATCGATGCCTATCTGGGGCGGCGCGCGCTCGATTATCTTTTCGGGTTTACCTTGTCGCCGGTTTTGTGGCGCAAATTGCCCGGCGCCAAATCGGCCGGACGGGTGCAATCGGTCGCGCTGCGGCTGATCGTGGACCGCGAGCGCGAGATTGAGGCGTTCAAGCCCGATGAATATTGGTCGGTTTTGGCGCATTTGGAACATGCCGGAACGCAATTTGATGCGCGGCTGGTGCGGTTCAAGGGGGAAAAGCTCGACAAGCTGAGCCTTGGCAATGAAGGCATGGCGATGGAGGCCAAGGCCGCGGTCGAAGGCGGGCGTTTCACCGTAACCGAGGTTGAGCAAAAGCCGCTCAAACGCAATCCCCCGCCGCCTTTCACCACATCGACCATGCAGCAAGAGGCCGCACGCAAGCTGGGCTATTCCGCCAGCCACACGATGCGGCTGGCTCAATCGCTCTACGAAGCGGGCGCGATCACCTATATGCGGACCGATGGCGTGCAAATGGATGGCAGCGCGATTGCCGCCTGCCGTGATGCCATTGGTGACCGTTATGAGCCGAGCTACCTGCCTGAAAAGCCGCGGTTTTACGCGACCAAGGCCAAAAACGCACAAGAGGCACACGAGGCCATTCGTCCGACCAATTTCGGCCGCGACAAAGCGGGCGCGGGCGATGAGGCGAAGCTCTATGCGCTGATATGGAAGCGCGCCATGGCCAGCCAGATGGCCACCGCGCAGCTTGAGCGCACCACTGTCACATTGCGCGATGCCACCGGCAGCCACGAATTGCGTGCCACCGGCCAGGTGGTTAAATTCCCCGGCTATTTCGCGGTCTATCAAGAGGGTTTTGACGACAAGGAAGAGGACGAGGATGGCCTGCTTCCGGCGCTCAAAAGCGGGGATGTCCCGGCCAAAAAGGGGGTTGAGGCAAGCCAGCATTTCACTCAGCCACCGCCGCGCTTTTCCGAGGCGAGCCTGGTTAAAAAGCTGGAGGAATTGGGCATTGGCCGGCCGTCAACCTATGCCTCGACGATCCAGACTTTGCGCGACCGCGATTATGTGCGGATGGAGAAAAACCGTTTCTTTGCCGAGGAATCGGGGCGGTTATTGACCGCATTTCTCGAACGGTTTTTCCCGACCTATGTCGCATATGACTTCACCGCCGGGATGGAGGATGAGCTCGACACCGTGTCCGATGGGCGCGAGGATTATAAAGAGCTGTTGAGCAAGTTTTGGGCTGATTTCAAACCCAAGGCCGATGAGGTCATGGAAAAACTGCCCTCAGAGGTCACCGAAGTCCTCGATGAATATCTGTCCGATTATCTGTTCCCGCCGCGCGAGGACGGGAAGGATGCGCGCCATTGCCCCTTGTGCGAACAAGAGGGGCGCGAAAACGGGCGGCTGTCGCTGCGCGGGGGGCGGTTTGGCGCTTTTATCGCGTGCCAGAATTACCCCGAATGCAAATACACCCGCCGTTTCGCGCAACCGGGCGCCGACGGGTCGGACCCGGCCGAAGATGGCGTGATGGGCCAGCATCCCGAAACCGGCGAGGATATCCATCGCAAATCGGGCCGGTTTGGCCCCTATGTCGAAATGGAAGTGGACGGCAAAAAGAAGCGCGCCTCAATTCCCAAAGACCTTGATGATTTCGATCTGGAATGGGCGGCCAAATTGCTTGATTTGCCGCGCATTATTGGCGCGCATCCGGAAACCGGCAAAGAGATCGAGGCCGCGATCGGGCGCTATGGCCCCTATCTTCGCCACGATGGCAAATACGCCAAATTGTCGAGCACGCGCGACGTGTTTGACACCGGCATGAATGCAGCGGTCACTTTGCTGGCCGAGGCGGCCAATCGCAAGGGCGGGGCGCGCGGCAAGGCGGAGCCGATCAAAACCTTGGGCGAACACCCCACCAGCGGGGGCGAGATCAAGGTTATGCCCGGGCGCTATGGCCCCTATGTCACTGATGGCACGACCAATGCGACCATCCCCAAAGATGTGAAGCCCGAAGATGTCGAAGCGGCCCAGGCGATCGAATTGATCGATGCGCGCGCGGCCAAGGGGCCGGCCAAGAAGAAACGCAAGAAGGCCGCGCCAAAGAAGGCCGCTGCCAAGAAACCGGCGGCCAAGAAAACTGCGGCCAAAAAAACCACAACGAAAAAGGCTTCGGCCAAGGCGTAAGCTTAACCTTGCGGGCCGGGTGACACCCGGCCTTTCGCGCCGCGAAACAGTTTTG
>JABSPI010000330.1 GCA_013214365.1 Erythrobacter sp. | reverse complement strand
TTCGTGGTCACGGGCAAAAGCATGCGCGCTTGCCTTGCCCGGGGCGAGAAGGTCGCAGCTTATGAGTTGGAATTGGAGCCGCAATCCACGCCCTTAGAATAGCGGCTTGGCGCAGGGTCAGCCCGCCATTTGGTGCACAGCGTGCGCGATGATAGCTTGTTCAAATGTTTGGCGTTTGATCGAGTCGCAAAGCAAGAGAGGTTTGTCATGCTCACTATCGAAACCCTGTCCCCCAATGTGCACCGCGTCCACGCACCCGAAACCTTCCAAACCGAAGATGCCGACACGCTCGCCGCCTTTGTCGAGGAACGGTTGGCAAGCGGGGCAAGCGGCAATTTGCTGATCGATATGTCCAAGATGGACGATATCACCGGCACAGGCCTGCGCGCGCAGATGAAGAATGTCCCGGCTTTGCTGCGGTTTGTCTATTCGCTCGACCGGATCGCGATCATCTCGCATCAGGAATGGCTGCGCACCGCGGCGCGGCTTGAAAGCGCGCTGCTACCCGGGGTTGAATACAAGGTCTATGACACCGATGAAGAGGACGCAGCTGTCGCATGGGTCACCGGCGAGCAGGACGCGGCGCATACCGGCGCGTTTCGCGAGATCGAGATGGACAATCCCGCCATCGCCGCTTTCGAAGTGGCCGGACGGCTGGATGCCGACGAAAGCGAGCGCGGAATGGCATTGGTCAAAGCGCGCCTCAGCCAGCCGGAATGCACCCGGTTGATGATGGTGGTGACCGCTTGGCATGGATTTGATGCCGATCTGGTGTTCAATCCGGGATTGATGGCGGACAAGGTCGGGCTGATCAACGAGCTGGACCGCTATGCCGTGGTCGGCGGGCCGGGCTGGGTCGCGGGCATGGCCCGGGCGGTTGGCGCGCTGATGACACCCGATATTCGTGTGTTCGACCTCGACCAACGCGCCGAGGCGGAAGCCTGGTTGAGCGAGAGCTGAACTGCACGCGGCGCTTTAGCCGCGCTGGGATCCATCCAGAAAAGCGCGCCAGACCCCGAACGGCTCCCACACTTGGCCGATCGGGACGCGCGCGGTGCGCGCCGGCTCGCCCAGCACTTCGTGGCGATAACGCGCGACAAACACCGAGACCCGCGCATTAACCGCGCAATGGACCCAGATGCGGCGCCCCTGATTGGCTTGCATTGCGGCGGTGAAGTCGGCGAAATCCTGCGCTGTGGGGCCTTTGAAATCGACCGGTATATGGGTGTAGTCCAGCCCCAATGCGCGCACGACATCGCCTTCCTCGTCGAGCGAATTTTCATGGCCCGAGGGGAGCAGGTTGATGACGCTATCAAAGCCTGCATCGCGGATCGCGGTGAATTGCTCCGCGGTCGGCTGGCCCGAGGTGGAAAGCTGGTCGTTGATCTTTACATAGTTGAAGATCGCCTCAATTTCGGGCTTGCCGCGCTTGATCCCGAGCCATTTGGCAAGGACGGTCCCGGCGAAGACCCAGATTGTGCGGATGGTGGTGGCGTTAGACATGAGCGTTCTACGCTTGCTTGCGCGCGATGTACCGTAACTCCAAGAACATCGCGACAAGACCAAATACGACAATGACCGGCAAGGCATCTGTTATAAGGCCCGCGTAAAGCTTGAAATTCTTGCCTCCATGAATGAGATCGCGCCAAACAAGTTGCATGCCGATTACGGATACAACAGAGATCAGTGGGAGCTGCCATTCCAGCCTGCGTTGTTGCAGCGATCCCCAAGCTGACGCGCAATGCATGACAAGAACCACCACAAATACAGTTTGATATACGATCAACTCCGGGTCGGTCAGCCCGACATAGGTTTCAGCCGCAAGCCAAAGCCCGAAGGAAGCAAAGAACATAACACTAGTGAATAAACGCATCACCGCCGCGCCTTGAAGAAATCGCGCAACAGCCGCGCGGCTTCCTCCTCGCCCATGCCTGTGTAGACCTCCGGCTTGTGCATGCATTGCTCTTGCTCGAACACCCGGCTTCCATGTTCGACCCCGCCGCCTTTGGGGTCGCTGGCGCCGTAATAGAGCCGGGCTATGCGTGCATGGCTGATCGCGCCGGCGCACATCACACAAGGTTCAAGCGTCACATAGAGATCACAGCCCGTCAGCCGGTCCTGCCCCAGCGCCTCGGCGCCTGCGCGCAAAACCCGCATTTCGGCATGTCCGGTGGGATCGGGGGGCGTGCGCGTGGCATTGCCCGCCACCGCGATCACTTCGCCATCCTTGACCAAGGCCGCGCCCACGGGCACTTCGCCGGCATCACCGGCTGTGCGCGCGGCGTTGAGCGCGGCTTGCATGGGTTTGGGGATGGGCCATTGCGACATTGGGGCGGGTGATAGCGTGGCTGCATGTGACGAATCAATTGACGATTCGCTTATGGGCGGCTATGCGGCGCGCTTTCCGGGATGGCTTAACGCTGTGGACCGCGTTCATGCGGCCTCCCGCCACTGAGAAAACGAGACGAGATTTATCATGTCGCGCATTTGCGAACTGACCGGCAAGGGCCGCCAGGTGGGTAACAATGTTAGCCACGCCAACAACAAGACCAAGCGGGTTTTCCTGCCCAATCTGCAGAACGTCACGCTGCTGAGCGAAAAGCTCGACCGCAGCTTCAAGTTCCGCGTGTCGACTCATGGCCTGCGCTCGGTTGAGCACAATGGCGGTCTCGACAACTGGCTGCTCAAAACCAAGGACGACAAATTGTCCGCGCGCGCGCTCAAAGTGAAGCGCGAGCTGAAAAAGGCGGTCGCAGCCGCTTAAGGACCCGCCCCGGCCCCGCGCCGGACGGATCGATCAAAAAGGCGTGTCGGGATGCCCCACACGCCTTTTTTGCGTTTCAATTTGCAGATTGCGCCGCCGGCTCCAGCGCCGGATCAAGGATCAGCTTGACCAGCAAAGTGCGCTCAATCGCGGCGATATTGTCATCGGATATAATCCAGATCTGGTGCCGACCGTCATCAAGGCCGCGCGCAGCAATGCCTTCGTAATTTTCGCGCGGCACCACGCCATCGAGCCTGAGCGTGATATGCGGAGACCATGTACCACCTACGCCATCGGTATTTTTCTCGGGCGGATCAGCGATCGCTAGCAGAGTTGAAAATGGCGGAAAGCCCCATATAACTTTG
>JABSPI010000329.1 GCA_013214365.1 Erythrobacter sp. | reverse complement strand
CTAACCCGGCAAGCTCCGCCCCGCCGCCGGTCAACACCACCTGCCCTGCGCGCGGACCGTTAAAGCCCATATCTTTGAGCGCTTTGCCGATCTGATTGGTCAATTGCGACTGGCTCTGGGTGATCACCGAAATCAGCTCGGCGCGCGCCACCCGGTTTTTGTCATCGGCGCCGCGCGCGCTGGGCCCGCTCGCCTCGCCCGGCTCGCCTTCATTGGGGCCGTGGACCGGGATCATTTCGCGGTGGTCGCTGGGCGAGGCGATCGCCGAACCTGACACGCATTTGAGCCGTTCGGCCTGAAACCGGCGAATGCCAAACGCGCTTGCCACCGCATCGGTGATATCGCCCGACCCCATCGGGATCGCGCTCAGCCCCAGCAACATGCCAGCGGCAAACACCGAGACATTGGTGACATCGGCCCCCACCTCGACCAGCGCCACGCCCAATTCGCGTTCCTCTTCGGTAAGACAGGCATAGCCCGATGCCAGCGGCGCTGCGACCACCGCCTCAACCTCGAGATGGGCGTTTTGCACCGCTTCCATCAAATTGCGCACCGGCGCGCCATCGGCCAGCATGACATGCACATCCACGCCGAGCCGTTCAGCATGCAGCCCGCGCGGATTGGCCACGCCATGCGCCCCGTCGAGCGTGTAATGCGCCGGAATGGCGTGCAAGACGGTGCGCCCGTCGGGCTGGATCATGCCCTGCGCCTCGATCAACAAGGTCTCGACATCTTCTTCTTCGATCCGGCGTCCGCCGATCTCAATTTCAACCTTGGTCACGCTGCTCTTCAGGCCCGCCCCCGCGCAGGCGATCCACACGCTCTGGATCGCGGTGCCAGCGTTCTTCTCGGCCCGTTCGACCGCATCGCGGATCGCATAAGTGGCCGCTTTCATATCGGTGATATAGCCGCGTTTGACCCCCGCACTGGCGCGGTGGCCCGAACCCAAAACCACCAGATCGCCGGTTTCGGTCTCGCCCATGATCATCGCCGAAATGCGGAACGAGCCGACATTGACCGCGCCAAAGACACGGGCGAGGCGTTGTTTGGCCGCTGCTTTGCTTGCCATCACTGCGCCTCCGTATCGGCCGATGCCGCGGCAGCCGCAGCCTGAGCCTGAGCCTGAGCTTCGGCCGCTGCGCTGCGGGTTTGTTCCATTTCGATCGCGTCCGCGCGGCCGGGCACACGCATGTAAATGCGCGGCGGCGAGCGCATATCGAACGCCGCCACATCGCCGCCGATCAAGCGGTTTTGTCCATCGAGCCGGGCAAATTTAACCAGCGAGCTGGCCGATTGGTCCGCCCCTTCAGGCAGCGCGAGAACCTGTCCCGATTTGAACGTGATATTCCACCGCCGATTGCCGACCCATTCGGCCGCATCCACTTGCGGGCCGAGCGCGGGCGCACTGGCGAGCAGGCGCTCCAATTCAACCACCTGGCGCGCCGATCCGGGACCCGAAATGCGCAACATCCCATCCGCATCAGCCGACGCAATCGGTTCCAATTCGACCCCCTGATCATCGATCAACATCAACCGGTCGGGCTTTTCCAGCACCGCATGGGGGGTGCGCTCAACGATATCGATCGCCAATGTGGCGGGCAATTGGCGCGAGACCCGCGCATCCTTGACCCATGGCAATTGCATCAAATCCTCGCGCAGCGCATCAAGCTCGACTTGCGGCATGGGACGGTCGCGCTGCGCCAGAGCGCGGGCATAGACCTGGCGTTCATCCATCTCCTGGGTGCCGGTGACGCGGACATGTTTGACTTTGAAACCGGCATCCGATGCCATGGCCGACATTTGCGCCTGCGCCAAGGCGGGCACTCCGGCGAGATTGGCAATCACCAAGCCAATCGCCGCCACCGCGCCAATGATCAAAGTCAGCCAGATCGTGCTCCATTGATCCTCGCTAAAGGGCAGGACGCCCATCGCTGTGTCGACCATGCCGGTGGTCTTGGCCTTGGCCTTGCGCGCCCCGGCGGCGCGGCTTTGCGATTTGGCCGCACGGCGCACGCCCTTGCCGCCTGATCGGGTGATCTTAGCCATCGGCCTTCTCCTGCGTGTCAGCACGGCCATGCACTCTGAGCGCCTCATGCACCAGCATATCGACCAATGCGGGATAGCTGATCCCGGCATTTTGCGCCTGTTCGGGCACGAGGCTGAGCGGGGTCATGCCCGGCTGGGTGTTGGTTTCGAGCACAAACAATCCATCCTCGCCCAATTCATCATCCCAGCGAAAATCGGTCCGGCTGGTGCCGTGGCAGCCCAATATGCGGTGCGCCTTGATCGCATATTCTTCGCACAAAGCGGCAATTGCGGGCGGGATTTGGGCCGGACACACATGCTGGGTGCGGCCATCGGTGTATTTGTGTTCGTAATCGTAAAAGCCGCTCTCGATGATCAGCTCGGTCACCCCCAGAGCGCGCGGCCCGTCCGGCCCGTCAATCACCGCGCTGGTCAGCTCGCGCCCTTTGATAAAGGGTTCGGCAAGCAGCTCGTCAAATTCCTGCCACGGGCCTTGGGCCTCGCGCGCAATCGGATTGCCGACATTGCTGTCCTCGGTGATGATCGCGACCCCGACCGATGACCCTTCATTGACCGGTTTGAGCACGTAAGGCCGCGGCAAAGGATCGCGGTCATGCAAATCGGCCACCGGCACAATCCGCCCGCCCGGCATCGGAATGCCATGCGGGGTGAGCGCCTGTTTGGTCAGCTGTTTGTCGATCGCGATGACCGATGTGGCGAGCCCGGAATGGGTGTAGGCAATGCCCATCAGATCGAGCATGCCTTGCACGCTGCCATCTTCGCCCGGCACGCCGTGCAGCGCGTTGAACACGACATCGGGCGCCGCTTTGGCCAAGGCGACCGCGACATTGCGGTCCATATCGATCCGGGTGACCCTATGCCCGTTCGCCTCCAACGCATCGGCCACGCCATTGCCCGACATCAGGCTGACCTCGCGCTCATTCGCCCAGCCGCCCATAAGTACGACCACATGCAAAGGGTTCACGGGCGCCATCATGCTGACGCCTCATAAAGCGCTGGCTGAGCATCGATCACTTCCTGCGCCACTTCCGCGTCCCACGGATAAAGTCCAGTTACCGAGCTTGGCCAAACAATCTGGAACGCTT
>JABSPI010000328.1 GCA_013214365.1 Erythrobacter sp. | reverse complement strand
GCATAGGACCAAGGGATCAGGGGCGGCGCGCAGGATGCGGTTTTACTGAGCGCGGGATGCGGGCAATTGTCCGCGCAAAGTTTGCACCACGCCGGTCGCGATCATGAATTGCCCCGCATAATATAGGGGCCAGATCAACAAGGCCGGCCCAAATGACGGCGAAACCGCGCCGATATCGCTGAAAATCAACCAATCGCTGACCACAAACAACACCGCGCCCAGCCCCACCCGGTAACGGGTGAAGCGGCTGGTCCATGCCATTGCCGCCATCGCGCCGAGAATGGCCGAATAGGCCAGCACTGAGGGATCGCGGCTGAGCAGCCAGCTGATCAGCGGCGTGCCCAGCACCAGCGCCAGCGCAGTGACCCGTTGGCTTGGGGTGAGCTGCGCGCGGCGATTGCGCTGATAGAGCCAGATCGCGGCCAGATGCGCGGCGGCAAAGATCGCGCCTCCTGCGCGAAAATCAATCTCCAACACCATATCCGCAAGCGCCGACAAACCCATGACCGCCACCAGCAAATTGCCATCCATCCCGCTGGTCCGGCGCCATGCATAAACCGCCAGCAATGCCACCGCGCTCCCCTTCAGCAGGATCAGCCAGATGCCTTCGAGCGGGTAAATCTGCACCAAGGGATTGTTGATCACCAGATAATAGAGCAGCGCAGCGCTCATGCTCCCCAGCAGCCAGGGACGGTGTTCGATCAAAGCGCGTCGGGACATATAGACACCTTGGTTTGCGACAGCGGACTTGCAGCCGGGCTAGCACGCATTTATCGCGCTCACCATGACCCAAACTTCTTCAAACCACGATGTTCACATTATTGGCGGCGGCTTGGCCGGCAGCGAGGCGGCATGGCAATTGGCCCAGCGCGGCGTGAGAGTGCGCCTCTCGGAAATGCGCGGATCGGGCGAAATGACCGCCGCGCACCAGACCGACGGGCTGGCTGAATTGGTGTGCTCCAATTCGTTCCGCTCGGATGATGACACCAAAAATGCGGTCGGATTGCTGCATCATGAAATGCGCGAACTCGGCAGCATCATCATGCGCGCCGGTGAAGTTGCACGGGTCCCCGCCGGCAGTGCAATGGCCGTCGACCGCGATGTATTCAGCGACGAGGTGCAAAAGGCGCTGGAGCAGCATCCCAATATCGAAATTGTGCGCGAACGCGTGGATGCGCTGCCGCAAAGCGGTTTGACGATTGTCGCCACCGGCCCGTTGACCGCGGCGGGGCTTGCGCAAAGCATTGTGGGCGCGACCGGAGAAGAGCGTCTGGCCTTCTTTGATGCGATTGCCCCGATCATCCACCGCGACAGCATCGATATGTCGAAATGCTGGATCCAATCGCGCTGGAACAAGACGACAGAGGCATCGAACGAAGATGGCGATTACATCAATTGCCCGATGACCAAAGAGCAATATCTCGCCTTTCATGCCGGGCTGATGTCGGGCGAAAAGGGCGAGTTTAAGGATTGGGAGAAGGACACCCCCTATTTCGATGGCTGTATGCCGATCGAGGTGATGGCCGAACGCGGGGTGGAAACCTTGCGCTATGGACCGATGAAAGGGGTCGGGCTCGACAATCCGTACGACACGACGGAAGAACATCCGCAAGGGCGCTGGCCCTATGCGGTCGTGCAATTGCGCCAGGATAACAAGCTGGGCACGCTGTGGAATATGGTGGGCTTTCAAACCAAGCTCAAATATGGCGCGCAGGTGGAATTGTTCCGCACCATTCCGGGGCTTGAAAACGCCGAATTTGCCCGGCTTGGGGGCATGCACCGCAACACGTTCCTCAATTCCCCGCAAGTGCTCGATCGCCAGCTGCGCTTGAAAGCTGCGCCGCATATCCGGTTTGCCGGGCAAGTGACGGGCTGCGAAGGCTATGTCGAAAGCGCTGCGATCGGTTTGGTCGCAGGGATGATGGCGGCGTGCGAGATTGCCGGGCGCGATTGGAAGCCCCTGCCCGCCTCGACCGCATTGGGCGCGCTGCTCAGCCATATTACCGGCGATGCCGATGCGGCCACCTTCCAGCCTATGAATGTCAATTTTGGCCTGTTCCCACCTTTGCACGAGGTGAAGAAGAAACAGCGCAAGGAAGCCTACACATCGCGCGCCAAGGCGGATTTGACCCAATGGTTGGGCGCGCAAGAGGAATTGGTGCCCGCCTGACCCGCATCACCGCGCGCGGCCTGCTGATCTTGGCAATTGCCCATCTCAACAACTGCAGGGCGCTCGGCGTGAGGAAGAGGGGGATGACTGCCGCGCCGATGCCGATGCGGCGAATTCGGCCTCGCTCAATTTCAGATCGCCGTCTTCATCCATGCTGGCAAAGCTGTTCGAGTTGGTCACCGCCCATTCTTCGAAAGTGAGCAGATTGTTGCCATCTGTATCGAGCTTGCGGAACGCATCGCTGCGGGTGGAGAGCATTTCCTAGCGCGTGATGCGGCGGTCGCGATTGCAGTCATAACGGAAAAACCCGCGCTCCTCACGGGTCAACTCGCTCGCCTCGGGTGGGACTGACCCGACCAGATCAACCGGATCCACTTGGGGAAATTCTTCCGGGTCTGGTGCGACCACTTATTCAGGTTCAGGCGGTGGCGGCGCATCGATTTCCACCTGCGCGCCCTTGCCACCAAAACAGCCACACTCCTGAGAGGATCAATCCCAGAAACGCCCCAAATACCGTTTGCCGCATCATGTCCCTTTCGGTTCGATTGGAGCTCAGGCTAACACGAAATTAGCGTCCGAAGATAGCGGCTCTTAACGCCACCAAGGCCGCGCCCCGCCCCTCCATTAGTGGGCGCCCCCCGTGCGCCAATGCTCGCGCGCCAAGCGCACCCAAAACCGCTAAGCCCCGATCACTGCGGGGCAAAGCTTGCGGTTTGACATCGGCCTCATGCTCCAGACCCAACTGCACGAACATCGCACGCTCTTCCGGATCCCTGACATTGGCGGCTAGATCGGCGCAGGCCCAACACCAGCCTGCGCGGGCATAGGCCGGATTTGGCCGTGTATCGCACGATGCCCCGCCTACTTGTATTTGTGCGCGATCGCCATAGACCGCGAGCAATCCATTACGGCGGCCATCGAGGAAGGCAATTGCATCGGCCTGATCCAGCGGCGGCTCACCCAGCAA
>JABSPI010000327.1 GCA_013214365.1 Erythrobacter sp. | reverse complement strand
CAGACGGCTGCACCATCTTTGTAAAATTGTGGCAATTCGACCCCGATGATCAGGCACAAGTGACGCTCGACCTCAATGGCTTGGTGCACACACCCGATCCGCTGCGCGCCGGTGTGTGCACGGCGATGCTGGCTGATCGCGATTACGAACAGGTCGTGTCCGAACAATGGGATGGCAATGCCGCGCATAGGCTGAGCGAAGCGGGCGGGTTTGAACTGCTCGTGATCGACGGCCACATTGGGGTGGGCGGCGAAACCTATGGCCGGCACGATTGGATCCGATTGCCGGGCGGCGGCGGCGTCGCGGATAGTGCTGCGGATAGTGCTGCGGATAGTGCCGCGGATAATGGGGTGCAGATCACCGCCGGTGCCGATGGCGCGCATGTGTGGATCAAACGAGGCCATTTGGGACAAATCCGCGTCCCGCAAGCGCCCCCAAGCGCGGGTTGAGCGAAAATGTCAGGTCTGCTTTCGCAACCCACTCTTGCCCCGCCGCCAATCGCACTCTAACGACACGATCAATATGAACTCTCACTCATCCGAAGAATTCGCCGGCGCCAACGCCATCCCCACCGCTCCTGATGCGATGATCGACGTGCGCGACACGTTTGGTATCGACATCGATTGGCAGGTCCCCGCCTTTAGCGAGCCGAGCGAGCATGTGCCCGAGCTTGATGAAAGCTATGTTTTCGATCCGGAAACCACGCTGGCGATTTTGGCTGGGTTTGCGCACAATCGCCGGGTGATGATCCAAGGCTATCACGGAACCGGCAAATCGACCCATATCGAACAGGTCGCAGCGCGCCTCAACTGGCCCAGCATCCGCGTCAATCTCGATGCCCATATCAGCCGGATCGATCTGGTCGGGCGCGATGCGATCGTGCTCAAAGACGGGTTGCAGGTGACCGAATTTAAAGAAGGCATCCTGCCTTGGGTCTTGCAACATCCGGTTGCTTTGACTTTTGATGAATATGATGCCGGCCGGCATCATATTCATCAAAAGTCAAAGCAACCGGATGTTGCAAGACCCAAGGCAGGATGCCTTCTTTAAATTCGGTCACCTGCAACCCGTCTTTGAGCACGATCGCATCGCGCCCGACCAGATCGATCCGGCTGATATGGGCATCGAGATTGACGCGGATGCTGGGCCAGTTGAGGCGCGCTGCGACCTGTTCGATATGGGTCGATTTGCCGGTTCCGTGATAGCCTTGGATCATCACCCGGCGATTGTGCGCAAACCCAGCCAAAATCGCCAGCGTGGTTTCCGGATCGAAAACATAGCTTTCATCAAGCTCGGGCACATGCTCGCTCGGCTCGCTAAAGGCGGGGACCTGCCAATCGATGTCGATACCAAACGTGTCGCGCACGTCGATCATCGCATCAGGAGCGGTGGGGATGGCGTTGGCGCCGGCGAATTCTTCGGATGAGTGAGAGTTCATATTGATCGTGTCGTTAGAGTGCGATTGGCGGCGGGGCAAGAGTGGGTTGCGAAAGCAGACCTGACATTTTCGCTCAAGGCGCGCTTGGGGGCGCTTGCGGGACGCGGATTTGTCCCAAATGGCCTCGTTTGATCCACACATGCGCGCCATCGGCACCGGCGGTGATCTGCACCCCATTATCCGCGGCGCTATCCGCTGCATTATCCGCAGCACTATCCGCAGCCTTGCCGCCGCCCGGCAATCGGATCCAATCGTGCCGGCCATAGGTTTCGCCGCCCACCCCAATGTGGCCGTCGATCACGAGCAGTTCAAACCCGCCCGCTTCGCTCAGCCTATGCGCGGCATTGCCATCCCATTGTTCGGACACGACCTGTTCGTAATCGCGATCAGCCAGCATCGCCGTGCGCACACCGGCGCGCAGCGGATCGGGTGTGTGCACCAAGCCATTGAGGTCGAGCGTCACTTTCTCCTGATCATCGGGGTCGAATTGCCACAATTTTACAAAGATGGTGCAGCCGTCTTTGGAATGCGGCACGTGGTTTGTGCCGACCGGATTGCGGACATAAGTCCCGGCCGGATAATCGCCATGTTCATCGGAAAACACGCCGTCCAGAACAATGAATTCCTCCCCGCCTGAATGGGTGTGGCGGGCAAAGGCGCTGTTTTCGGCGTAACGCACAATGCTGGTGGCGCGGGCCACTTCATCCCCGACCCGGTCGAGCATTCGGCGATCAACCCCGGCCATGGGTGAGGGAACCCAGTCGAGCTGCTGCGTTTTAATAAAGACCGGTTGAGCAAAGTCGGCATTGATATCCATGTCCATCACATAGGCGATGATCATGGCTAAAAAAGAGGCAGACCGGCTCGAAATTGCCGGGGGATGTGATTAGAATTCGACCATGGCCGATCCGATTGAAAACTTGCGACTGCGCCTCGTTGATCAGGTGCGCACTGTTTTTCATGACCGCGCCGCAGCGCAAGAACCGGTGCCGCCATCCGATGATGCCCTGTTCGCCAAGGACACACCGATCCGCATGGTGCATGCCGATTTGATCGGGATGATGACCGGCGGGGTGCGCGGTTTATTGCTGCAAATGCTCCATCCCGAAGCGCTGCAAGGTGTGCTCGACCATTCCAATTTCCGCGAAGACATGCATGGCCGCCTGCAACGCACAGCGCGCTTTATCGCTGTCACCACATTCGGGCACCGCGACAAGGCGATGGCATCGATCAGAGCGGTGAACAATATCCATGCGCGCATCGGGGGCACATTGCCCGATGGCACATCCTACACCGCGACCAATCCGCGCACGCTGGCATGGGTGCATGTGGTCGAGGCGCAGAGCTTTCTGGCCGGCTATTTGCGCCATGTGCGCCCCGACATGCCGGGCCATGAACAAGACGAATATTACCGCCAATTCGCAGTGATTGCGCGCGCGCTTGGCGCTGATCCAGTGCCCGAAAACCGGCGCGAGGCCGAAGCGATCTTTCGCGAATTGCGCCATGATTTGCGCCCCTCGCGCGAAGCGCGCGAAGTCGCGCAATTGGTGTTGAGCCAACGGCCCAAGGGCACCCCGCCCGCGCTTCAAACCATGATCGGGGCCGAAGCGGTGGCGATGTTGCCCGAATGGGGGCGACGAATGCTGCATTTGCAACGCCCGCGCCTCACCGCTTTGCCCGCACGCGCGGCAACATGGGGCGTTGG
>JABSPI010000326.1 GCA_013214365.1 Erythrobacter sp. | reverse complement strand
AAGTACAAGAGATCGACGGTGAAGAAGTTGAGGTCGAAGTAGAAAAGACTCGCACCATCGAGCATAAGGTCAGTCCCTCAGGAGTGGATCAGGCTAAGCTGGTTCCTTTGCTTATGCTCAAGATCCAGCAGTTAGAAAATCGTTTAGCACAATTGGAGGTTTAATATGAAAAATCTTATATACTTTACACCAGCACTATTACTTGTAGGTTGCACACCAGAGCAGTTAGGCCAAGCATTCGATGTTGCACAAATGGGTGTCGATGCTGCTGGCACAGCTTCAATGGTTCCTAGCCCCGCATCACCTTGGCTCGGCATTGCATCCATAGCTGGCAACGCTATCCTTGGTGTTGCTGGTTACGCTCTCAAAAAGAAGCATGACTCTAAGAAGGTGGAGCAGAATGCTCACTTCCAGGCCATTAATAAGGTGGCTGAGAGAGTAGAGGAGTTTGCTTATCAGCTCAAGAGAGGCAAAGATATCGACCCTAAAGATATCGGAGAATCTTTAACCGGACTAGTTAAATCTACTACTGAGGAAGTCCACAGCGCTTACGGCGTGTATGAGCAGATCGAGAAGCAGATACATAAACTCCGCAAGAATAAGGAAATGAGTCGTATAGATGGCTAATGGAGCGCAAGAGCGTAACACCAAGTTTACATTTGGGTTCCTTAATACTGCCCAAGATAGCAACGACGCTGACCAGATCAACACTACTATACTAAATGGTGTTGATCTGGACAAGCTTGCGCTTGGAACAGTCCAGTCTAGCTCATACAGTTCTCAGGGCGTAGGAGCCCCAGATTGGCAGACGACTAAGATAGTTGGTGATGACTTTAGGATAAACGGTAACGAAATACAGTTTAAGCAGAGTTCAGGCCCTGATGTTTGGGTAGACATAGACGATTATCTTCTTCCTAATTCTGGCGCTGTTCCAGACCCACCATCTATAGTTATAGAAGAATCTCAGGGAGGGACTGACTGGAACGATGTTGGTAGTTGGGTTGGGTTTAGCACTTCTGACATCACTGTCGATGGTGAAAGAGGGTCTGCTGATCCAATACTATCTAACAAAGTTATGCTTAACCCTTCTAATTATGACCAGCCATACAAGACTTTTACTTTCTTCATACGAATAAAGAGCGGTGGAACAGAGTATGAGCGTCATATTGTAGGATTTGACCCTGCTGGACCAACATACTTCGGTACATGGTCTATATCTGGAGTTTCTGGGACCAATGTTGGATATGACAATGTTGGTTACAACGTAAGAGTTAGTATGGATTCAGCCGAGTCTTTTACAGATGGCGATGTTTTTAAGTTTAATGTATCTACTTCTTTGTTAGAGGATGGCAACTATTATTACACTGTGTCTCAAGTTAAGTCTGTTGGGGGAAAAGATATAGAGTCTCTTTACTCTGAAGTGGAGACTATCCCAATAAGAAATGAGAATAATCTTGGTGCTATAACCGCATATTCTAGGGCAGTAGTTACAGTAGAAAGGGATTCTTCGGACGATAAATGGCTGTACAGGAAAGGGCCTCGTGATGATGAGTGGTATAGGATAGCAATAATACAGTCAGGTTCTGGAGACGCTACCTTTTCTGACAATATAGAAACTGGGTCCTTAATCGATACAAAGATAATACCAAACCTAGACCCTGTAAGTATGGATGCTCTCTTAAGTTCTACCGACTCTTCTAGCTGGTCTTATATATTTGAAAAAGACAACAGGCTGTGGGCGGTCCCATCTCAGAAGCGGGATGTGGTATTCTACTCAGAGCCTTTAGAGTTCTGGCGATGGACTAAGACAAACTCAATAGGATTCAATGGCGACTTCCGTGGGGTAGCTTCTCTTAGAGACATTAGCAATGTAAGCGTTCAGAATACAGCGGTATTCGTAACTTCGAGCGGTCTATACAATGTTTACGGCAACGGGTCAGATAAAGATCCATATGTGCGAATAACTCACGAGTCAAGATTCGGCACAGTCGAAGACACTTTGGTCAAGGCTAACAACATGCTTTATATGATATCAAATGGTTCGTCCTACCAGCAGGGTGAGTGGGGTCGAAAGTTGTATAGCTACGATCTTACGTCACTTACTGAGCTGTCGGGCATTGTGCAGAACTCGGACCCTTTTATAGATAACAATAAAACTATAAGCTATGTCAATCAGATAGGTGGGAACAAGTTAAAGATTCTCATGTCTGACAATACTATGATGATATACCATATACGAGCAGATGGCTTTGGGGAGTCTAGCAACTCAACTGAGTCGGCAAACGACTGGCATATCAGGACAGCTCAGTTCCACCCAGCATACGCCTTTACTGGCAAGTACTACAATGTTGACAAGTTTCGTATGGAGTGGGATGGATCGATAAATATTGAGTGGATTATAGATGGAGTTAGTCAGGGTGTAGACACTTACACAAGTCCTACACGTTACTTGGATGAGTTTTTGCTGCCTGGTAATTTTGGTGGCAATATCATGCTTGATATAAAGGGTGACAACGGCGCTATACTTTACGATTTCTATTTTGTAAATAGAAAATAGGGTTTACATTTTGTAACTTTCTTGTACAATAAGTACTTGTAATAGGAGAATAATAACATGGGATTTTTCAAGGATTTAGTAGGTAGCCTTACAGGTTCTACGGCGCGTAAGGCGGCTCGGGAGCAGGCCAATCAACAGGCTCGCATGGTAGAGATGCAACGTCGTGCACAAGAGCAGCAAATGGCTTTGCAAAAGCGAGAGGCTGATCGCTCTCTTATGCGTGAGCAGGCAGAGCAGACCCGCGAGCAGGCTATGGCCCAACAGGCTCAGAATAGATTACTCCGCTTGCGTGGAATCGAGGAGGATGATGAGCTTAGCGATCTCCAACGAACAGGCGGATTATCTGGGAGGGTTGTATAATGGCGATTCCACTGCTTATGACTGCACTTACAGCAGCTAAGTCCGCCGCTCCCGCTATAGCTAGTGGCATGAGCGCAGCAGCCCCGGCAGCAGCAAGCAGCGGATTTATGGGTGGGCTTGGCAGCGCTATCGCAGGGGGCGCCTCCAAGTTAGCTTCGTTCACATCGCCGCTCACTAAAGGCGTTCAGTCAGCCCAGAAAACTCTTGAGCCTCTTAAGGACACTTTCGACCTGGCTGGAAA
>JABSPI010000325.1 GCA_013214365.1 Erythrobacter sp. | reverse complement strand
TTGATCGAACCCAATGCCTTGGGCAAAACGCAAATTGGGGCAGCGGGTGAGCAGTTCAAATTCGTAGGTGTCAGATGCGCCGACATCGACGAGGATCTTTGTGTCATCGCCTTCGACATTGCGAAAACCGTTGACTTGCCGGGCGTAAAAACATTGCCGGCTTTCCTCTTTGCTGTCGCTTTGCTGCGCTTCCTCATCACTCGATTGCGCTTGTGCCGCGGCGCCGCTGGTCAGAGCGGCGGCGCTGCCGAGGCTCAAACCGATAGCCATCAGGCCGGCAAAAGCCCATTGAGAATGACCCCGGCGGGCGGGGCGTGCGGTGGGGGTTTGGTTCTTGGTCATATCCTGTTCCTCTCACATCCGGGTTGAACACAAGCTGACTGCGGCGTTTTGCCGGGATAAACCGGGCGGCGAAGGGTTGCCTTGCGCGCACCTGATCCCGAATTCGCAATCACCTGCCGGGCAAACCATGTCGCTTGGCAGGCCGGCTTCACATCACCTTGTCAGGGCGCGCATCGTGTTTGTGCCGGGCTTCCTTACCGAACACCCGGTCAAGCCGTTCAACCAGTGAATTGGCAGCGCGGCGCGCAGCGTCATCGACCTTGGCCGCCTTGCCCGTCACACCCAGCGGCTTGCTGCCGCGCGGGCGCGCCTCGATCATGCAATGTTTGTCATCCCCCCCATGTTTGGCCCCGTTCACATCCGAGACGTGCACTTCGATTCGCGTCAAACGATCTTCAAACCGCTCGAGCTTTTCGCGCACCATCGCCTCGATCCGGTCGGCGACATTCTCGGTTCCCATGATGGAACTGTCTGAGTTGAATTGAAATTGCATGCTCATTGGCTGTGCTCTCCTCTCTTATTGTTTTGTATTCTCCAATCTGGGCATTTTGGTGGCAAATTCCAGCGCTTTTGCGTCGCCTAAGCGATCAGCCGGAGGGCAGCATTAAGCCCAGCTGCCCCGAAATCGCGGCCAATCGCGCGCGCGGCTACCCCCTGAGTCGATGGCCGCAGATCAAAACCAAGCGCACTATCAGTCTCGTCAATTTGCCTTTTGCAATCCGTTGGATAGTATCGCTGCGCTGCCTTTTGACTGTGACCAACGCAATGACGGTGTGTTGGAAGCAGAGGCACGTGATCAAGCGCCACCAAGAGCGCTTCAACGGGAGGGTAAATATGGATCAGGATTGGTTGGCCGATGTGCGTCGATATGACGCAGATGCGGATGAAACAGTGGTGGGTAAGATTGTGCGCCATTGCGGGATTGCCTTGCGCAGCCGCGACGCCTCGCTGGTTGCGTTCAGCGACAAGAAGGAAACCGACCGCGTGCGCGAGAGTTTCCTCAAAAAGAAATTGGCCCGCACCGAGGATGACGGCGTGCTCGACGAAGCGATTGCCGCTGTGGGCGAGATCATGAAGGGCGACCGCAATAAAAACCGCGTGACCGTCTATTATTTGCTGGCCAAGCATTTCGACATGTTCGACCTGTTTGGTGGGGCCAAATTGGGCGCTGCCGCAGTCGCAGGCGCGGGAGCCGCAGCCGCAGCCGCAGCTGCCAGTGCAGCACCTGCCGCCGCCGCCGCACCTGCTGCGGCACCGGCTGCGACACAGGGGTTTGCAGCCACCCCAACCGACGATGATGATCGCGGCATTGCCGGGATTGGCTGCGCGGTCGCGGCGCTGATGTTGGGGGCGATCCTGATCGGGGCATTGGTGGCAATCTTTGTGAAGCAACCCGAACCCGCCCCCGAACCCGAAGTGGTCGCGGCGCCAGTTGTGGTGGCACCGGCTATTCCCGATGGCGCCGGCGTGCAAGCCAGCGAGCGTGATGCACAGCCGATGCTGACGGTTTATTTCGATGTGGGCGAGGCCGCTTTGCATGAAGATTTCGCCAGCGAATCGGCAGCGATGCTCGCCTATCTGGAGGCCAATCCGGATGCGAGCGTGCAGATCTCCGGCTTTAACGACCCCACCGGGAGCGCTGAATTGAATGCGCGCTTGTCCAAAGCGCGCGCTGAATCGGTGCAGGCGGGTCTGGTCGCGCTTGGCCTGGCTGAGGACCGGACCGATCTGGTGAAACCGGAAGACACCACGATCACCGATGCCAATTATTCCGATGCGCGCCATGTTGAGGTGACCATCGCGCAATAAGAACATCGGCATGACATCGAAGGGGCTGGACCGGCAAGAACGCGCGGTCCGGCCCCTTTTTTTGCCCCGACACCAATTGGGCTCCGTCCCAATCAGGCTTTGGCATATGCTCAGCGCATTTAGGCGTGTCGCTCAAACTTTATGCTATTGCAAGTCACTCGCATCTATGCTTTGGTGCCAGATCATGGACCAATACCCAACCTACAAACGCGACTTGAAAAAAACGTTCAGTTTTCTCGGTCTGCATTTCATTGTCGGCTTCACTGTCGCGTACGCCTTCACCGGCGAAATTGCGCTGGCTGGCGGAATCGCTTTGGTCGAACCTTTGGCCAATGCGGTTGTGTTCTTCTTTCATGAGCGCGCCTGGCGCCATGACTTCAGCGTCTGGGACCTCTTGGTCCACCGTTGCTCACCCGAAAGCGAATTTGGCCCCAGAGTGGACCGCAGCGACGAGCCTGGCGCGCTTTGATCTCATCGACTTGCCGGCTCGCAATTGGCGGGAACCGGCTGGGCCCGCCGCGCATTGCGATGATATGGTACCCCGCCCTGCCCCGCTCCAGCCGCGCATGCTCGCACGCAAAAGCTTGGCGCTCGCTCTGGCGGCGAGCTGTATCGCGTTGCTTGGCGGATGCGTCGGCGCGCCCGGCCCTGTCGGCAATATCGCTGTGCCCCAGCCCGCCAAGCCGGTTGAGCTCAACGCCTATCTGGGCCGCTGGTTCGAATATGGCCGATACGAAGCCGCGTTTCAAAAGGGATGCGAAGGAGTCACCGCCGATTATGCGATCAGATACACGTCGGGCGCATCCAATATCGCGGTGGTCAATTCCTGCTTCAAAGGCGGTCTGGATGGCGAATTCAGCCAAGCCAAAGGCCGCGCCAAAGTGGTCGAGAGATCGGATGGGGCCAAGCTCAAAGTGAGCTTCTTTGGACCAATTTTTGGCGATTATTGGGTCCTCGACCGGGGGGAAAGCGATGCGAGCGGGGAATATCAATGGGCGATCGTGGGTGAACCTTCGGGCCGCTTTTTGTGGATGCTCACCCGCG
>JABSPI010000324.1 GCA_013214365.1 Erythrobacter sp. | reverse complement strand
CGGCCTCTTCCAACCGTCCTTCGCCGACCAGCGAAGACATATAGCGCGCGCTCGCAATCGTCTCGAGCCCATAAATCGCATGTTTGGCGCAGCGTTTGACCGCCGCTTCGAGCACGGCGGAGGCCTGCGCATAGGCCCCGTCGCGGTAGAACAGATAAGCCTCAGCAATATCCGCGAGCACATAGGAATAGTTTTGATTGATATGTTCGGCCAGTTCGCGCCCCTCGGCGCAATATCTGCGCGCCAGCTCATCCTCGCCCATATCGTAGAGATACCAGCTCGAAAATGTCCGCGCCATAATGCCCGGCACGCTGATCATATCGCCAAACCGCGCGGCGCGCTTGACCCCGCCCAGCCGATCAACCAGCGATTTGAGCCGTTCAGTCCCTGCTTGCGGTTCGCCGCACAAAAACTCGATATTGCCGAGCGTGAACTGGCCGTAAATGATCAAAGACTCATGCTCGGTCAAATCGGCCAAACGCGCACCTTCACGGGCGGTTTCGAGCGATTTTTGATTGCGGCCGCCGGTCCAATCGGTGATCGCCAAATGGTTGGTGGCAAGCGCAGTGCGGAAGGCATCGCCCTGGCGCTTGAACCGCGCAATCGCATCCTCGACATCGCCGCGATACCATTCGGTCTTGCCCAATTGTTGCAAGGCATCGAAGGCATAGAGCAGCAAAACCGCGCGCCGGTCGCGGCCCTCTTCGCCCAGCATGTCGCATAAAGGGCGGGCCTGCATATACAGCTCATCGACAGTCAGGATCGCCCCTTGGGCAATCGCCTCGCGCATGGCGACGACATAATGGTCGAGCGCCTGATTGGTGAGCCCGGCCTGACTGGCGTGCCAGCCCAGAACCTGCGCGCTGACCGGGCCTGTGGCCTCGGCGGTGTTGAGCCATTCATAAGCCTGGCGATGCAATTCATCGCGCGGCCGGCGCATGATCCCGTGATATCCGGCTTCTTGCAGCAATTGGTGGGCAAAGCGGAAATTGTCGCCATCGAGCCGCGTGACCATTTCCAGCTCGATCAATTGCGCCAGCGCGGCGCGCACGTCGTCATGGCCGAGCCCCATCAGCGCGCTCAATTCAGCAGCGCCAAATTCATATCCCAGCACACAGCCGGCCTGAAACACAGTGCGCAATTCATCGCTCAGCCCGTCGATCTGGCTGCGGAAGATGGTGTCGAGCTGATGCGGGAGGGCAAGCATGGGATCCTTGCCCTCTTTGACCATCGCAATGCAGTGAAACGAGAAATGCCGCAGCGCCAAGGGCATGCCTTGCGCGCGCTGTTGAATGGTTTGGCCAAATGTATTGGGCAAAACCTTGCGTTCCATCCCCGAGGCGACCCAAAGCTTGCGCACAAACCGGTGGGCGGCGTCCTCGGATAGCGGCGACAAGACGCAATTGTTGTCAGCCAGCAGATCAATCTCGGCCTGGCATTCGGGCCGCGTGCCAATGATCATCGTACCGCCGCTCTCGCGCAAACGGCGGGCCAATCGCGCCACCAAGCGCTTGGTTTCGCTGTCGAGGAAATGGTAATCGTCAAAAATCAGGCACAGCTCGCCCGCGGGGTTGAGCGCCTGGATCTTGCCGGTCAGATAGATCGCGGCGCGTTCATTGCGGGAATCGGGTGACAGCGTGTCCCAATCCTCCTGTTCGAGCGCATAATCCTCAAGCGATTGCAGCAGATCGAGCGGTTCGCCTGCAATATGTGATGATCCGCTGTGGGCTGTGGTGCCCGCCGCATGCAGCCGCAAATTGGCCATTGCCCCAAAGGGCAGCGCCCGGTCGAGCGACCGGCCAAGCGCGCGCAAGACCGGCCGACCGCAACGCCGCGCACATTGTTCGGCCTCGATCAACAGGCGCGATTTTCCAATTCCGGGTGCGCCGGTCAAACCGATAATCTGTTCGCCATGCCCGCCGCGCTCGCCCGTGTTTTGGGCAAGTGTTCGTTCGATCAGGGTGACAATATCCTCGCGCCCGATCAATTCGTCGACATGGTCTGACCGCTCAATACTGGGCGCTGGTGCGGCGTGCGATGATGCGTGCGACACCAATTGCCGCACCTCGAACGCCTCGCCGGCGACCACCTCGCCTTGCGGGCCGTTGCAGGTGAAATCAGGGCCGAGCTGCTCGGCCAGATCGCGCGACACCATCACCGCATTGAGCGGGGCGCTTTGCTGGATTTTGCCAGCCACATGTGCGGTGGCGCCCACCACGTCGAGCGATTTGCCAAAATCATTGTTTTGCCAGCGCAGGCCCAATTCCCCGCAATGCAACCCAATGCGCACGGCAACCGTTTGGCCTGTCGCCTCGCTCGCTCGGCAGCGGCGGCTGATTTCGAGCGCGGCCAGCGCCGCCATCTGCACGTGATCCTCTTGCGCCACGGGCGCGCCAAACAAAGCGAGTATGCCATCGCCCTGAACCCGCGCGACGGTCCCGCCAAAGTCGTGGATCACCTCGCAGGTGTCCGAGACAAAACGATCGATCAACTCTTGCGCTTCGTCGATCTCTAACCCTGATATCAATTGGGTCGATTGCACCAGATCGGCAAACATAACGCTGGCATAGCGTCGCTCACCCGCCGGTGAAGGCGTGTGCCGCTGGAATATGTACTGGCTGAAGCGTGACCCCATTGTGCTCCGTGTGACCCGTACCAATCTGCCTTTGACCGCAAAACGTGATCACGTCTTGTGGCGAAAATTAGACGGCTTTTCAATACTGGCAGCCATACTGCCAAAATTAGCTGCACTTTTTATCCCTCGATGGGGCCAAAGGTCCAGCGATTCGGAGCTTTATACAGCTAACAAATGCCCGAAACTTGCACGAACCCGCCTTAATCGCGGGCTGGACGCAAAATGTGCCCGCCGCCGGCTTGTTATGGGGCCCGCGCCCGTGCCATTATCGCCCATGATGTGAGGCGCAGCGCAGGTGAGAGGCTATCGAGATGGATCAATTTGATTATATTATCATCGGCGCGGGCAGCGCGGGCTGCGTGCTGGCCAACCGCTTGAGCGAAGATGGCAAAAGCCGTGTCCTTCTGCTCGAGGCGGGGCCCAAGGACACATCGCCATTGATTCATATCCCGGTCGGCTACGCCTCAACCTTGAAAGATCCCAAGGTCAATTGGCTTTACGAGACAGAGCCTGATGAGGGCACCAATGGCCGATCGCACACCTGGCCGCGAGGCAAGGTTTTGGGCGGTTCATCCTCGATCA
>JABSPI010000323.1 GCA_013214365.1 Erythrobacter sp. | reverse complement strand
AGCGAAGACGATGCCGATGCGCAGCGTTATATGCTGGCGCCGGGCACCACTTTGTCGGTCGAAGACGGGCAGGAAGTGGCAGCAGGTGACATTCTGGCACGTGCGTCGCGCGAAGCGGCCAAGACGCGTGACATCACCGGTGGTCTGCCGCGTGTGGCCGAATTGTTCGAGGCGCGTATGCCCAAGGACGTCTCGGTCATCGCCAAAATCTCGGGCAAGATCGAATTTGTCCGTGAGTATAAGGCTAAGCGCAAGATCGCGATTGTCCCGGAAGAGGGTGATCCGGTGGAATACCTGATCCCCAAAACCAAGGTGATCGACGTTCAGGAAGGCGACTTTGTGAAGAAGGGTGACACCCTGATTTCCGGTTCGCCCAACCCGCACGACATCCTCGAAGTTCTCGGGATTGAGGCGCTGGCCGAATATCTCGTCAACGAGATCCAAGAGGTCTACCGCTTGCAGGGCGTGAAGATCAACGACAAGCACATCGAGGTGATCGTTCGCCAGATGCTGCAAAAGGTTGAGATCACTAATGGCGGCGATACGACCTTGCTGCCGGGCGAACAGGTTGATCTGGCTGAAATGCTCGAAACCAATGCCAAGCTTGGCAAGGGCAAGACGCCGGCTGAAGGCACGCCGATCCTGTTGGGGATCACCAAGGCGTCGCTGCAAACCCGCAGCTTTATCTCGGCCGCCTCGTTCCAGGAAACCACACGCGTTCTCACGCAGGCGTCGGTTGAGGGTAAGAAGGACACGCTGATCGGTCTCAAAGAGAACGTGATCGTGGGCCGCCTGATCCCGGCCGGTACCGGTGCGGGTATGAACCGCATGCGTGTCACCGCTTCGAGCCGCGATGCAGCGCTCAAAGCGGCGTGGAAGAAGCAGCAGGAGAAGTTGGCGGCTGCCGGTGTGACCGAGCAAGAGCCCGAAGCTGATCCGGTGTCTTCCGAGGAGGCGATGAAGGCAGCTATGGGCGGCGCTACGCCGGCACCCGGGGCTGACTCAGGAGACGCAGCCGAATAAGGCTTCGTTCGCCGTTCAATTGAAAAGCCCGCTGCAAGCTTATGAGCTTGCAGCGGGCTTTTTCGTTCTTGGCTTACATTTCGTTGCTTTTCCCATCTGTGCCGGCTTGCCCTGCGCAGTGACAGTGGGTGACGATCCATTGACAAACGAGGCCTCTGGGGGCTGGTCAACCAATTTCCATTAATCGCTATTGCGAGGCGATTGCAATTAGGGCATAGTCGAATTCTCAACAGGAGCCCGTCACACCCATGTCCCAAAATCGTTCCTCCCAATCCACATCTCGGGCCGTCATCGCCCAGCTTGCGCAGCCATCACGACTTGCGGATCAACATCCGGTTGCGGCGCGGTTTATTTATGCGCTGCGAGTGATAGCTTTGCATGACAATGCAGGGCGCGACCCCGTTCCTGAATTGGCCGCGCGCTTGGGCGGGGTTGAAATCGCAGCGAAAGCTTTGGCCTTGGCCCAAGCAGTTAAATGCACTTGGCCTGAAGATGTCCATGTGTCGCGCTTTTGTTGCGGCTTGCTGAGCCATGATGAGGAAACCATCGGCGCTATGATTGGCTGTGCGGTTGCGCGTGACCCTTCCGGCTTTGATGCGACAGTTAAGGGATTGATCCGCCCGGACCGTATCGATCGGCTGTGGGAATGCGTTCTGGACCTGGCCATTGCTGAATTGGGCGCTCAATAGGCCCTCTTTCAGCGACAAAACGCAATTCATCCCTTTTGCCGCGCCGAGAAACGCTCTAGCGCGGCGGGTATGAATCACACCACACGTTTCGCCCCTTCGCCCACTGGCCGCCTTCATGTCGGCAATATCCGCACCGCGCTGCACAATTGGATGCTGGCGCAAAAGGCCGGTGGCGCCTTTATCCTGCGGATCGATGACACCGATGCTGAACGGTCCAAGGAAGAATATGTTGACGCGATCCGCGCTGATCTGACCTGGCTTGGTCTTGAATGGACCAGCGAGGAACGCCAATCGCAAAGGCTCAACGCTTATGAGGCTGCGTTTGAGCGTTTGCGTGATGCCGGTCGGATTTATCCCGCTTACGAAACCCAGCAGGAATTGGAGCTCAAGCGTAAGGTGCAATTGGGCCGCGGCCTGCCCCCAATTTATGACCGCGCCGCGCTCGCTCTTACTGATGAGGAACGCGCCGCTAAGGAGGCCGAAGGCATTGCGCCGCATTGGCGTTTTAAGCTCGACCATGACGAGGCGATTGAGTGGACCGATGGCGTGCGCGGCAAAGCCAAATTTGACCCTGCCCAGCTCAGTGATCCGGTGATCCGCCGCGCGAATGGGTCATGGCTCTATATGTTGCCCAGCACCGTCGACGATGTTGATATGGGCGTCACACAGGTTTTGCGCGGGGAAGATCACGTCTCCAACACCGCTGTACAGATCCAGATGTTCACCGCCATGGGCGCCCCGGTTCCTGATTTCGCGCATGAGGCGTTGTTGGTGGGTAAGGAAGGCAAGCTGTCCAAACGCTTGGGTTCGCTGGGCTGCGATGCGTTTCGTGAACGCGGGATTGAGCCGGAGGCGATCATCGCGCTGCTCTCGCGTTTGGGCACGTCGCTTCCGGTGGAGCCGATTGCTGACCGGGCACAATTGCTTGAAAGCTTTGACCTTGGCACGTTCGGCCGTGCTCCGGCCAAATTTGACGATGCCGAATTGGAGCGGGTCAACACCGCCATCGTCCACCAAATGCCTTATGACGCGGTCAAAGATCGCCTGCCCGAAGGGATGGATGAGGCGGGTTGGCACGCGGTTCAACCCAATGTTTCAACCGTTGGTGAGGTTGCGGAGTGGTGGCGTTTGGTCACCGGGCCAATCGAATTGCCCGAATTTTCCGATGAAGACCGGGCCTATCTCAAACAGGCGGCCGACACGCTGACATGGGGCGATGATCCTTGGGGCGCGCTGACCTCTGCGCTCAAGGAGGCCACCGGGCGCAAGGGCAAAGCGCTGTTCCTTCCGCTGCGCCAGGCTTTGACCGGAATGAATCACGGCCCCGATATGGGGGAATTGCTGCCCCTCATCGGTGAGGAGAAGGCACGGGCGCGGTTGGAGCGCGGCGCGCTTTAAACGCCGGCTACAGCCGCACAATGCCGCTCGCTTTTAGCCCTGCGGAGGCTGCGGTAATTCCGGATCATGGCGGTGGTTCCAAATTTCAACGATTTTGCCTTCGTCGTTGAACCTGAAA
>JABSPI010000322.1 GCA_013214365.1 Erythrobacter sp. | reverse complement strand
GAAGCGTTCCTGCGCGAAATCGGCTATCTCGTCCCCGAACCCGGCGAGTTTCAGATCGGCACGCAGAATGTCGATGCAGAAATCGCGACCATGGCGGGGCCACAATTGGTGGTGCCGATCCTCAATGCGCGGTTCCTGCTAAACGCAGCCAATGCGCGCTGGGGGTCATTGTATGACGCGTTCTACGGAACCGACGCGCTTGATGCACCGCCTGCAAAACCCGGTGGCTATGACGAGGAACGCGGGGCCGCGGTGATCGCGCGGGGCCGTGCATTTTTGGATAGCGCCTTGCCGTTGGTCGATCAAAGCTGGGCCGATATTGCCGATGCGCATGACGGCAAGCTGGTCGATGACAGCCAATATGTTGGCAAAACCGACAAAGGGTTGCTGTTCAAAAACAACGGCCTGCACATCGAAGTTGTGTTCGACCGCGATCATCCGGTTGGAAAAACCGACAAAGCGGGCATTGCCGATATCAATGTTGAAGCCGCGCTTTCGACCATTGCCGATTGCGAGGATTCGGTCGCGGCAGTCGACGGCGAGGACAAGCTCACCGCCTACACCAATTGGCTCGGCATTATTCGCGGCGATCTGGAAGAAAGCTTTGAGAAGGGCGGGCGCACGCTGACCCGCAAGCTCAATGGCGACAAAACTTACACAGATCGTGATGGCGACCAGCACAGCCTTTCGGGCCGTTCCATGATGTTCGTGCGCAATGTCGGCCATCTGATGACCAATCCGGCGATCCTTCTGCCCGATGGCGGCGAGATCCCGGAGGGGATCATGGACGCGGTCTTCACCAGCGCGATCAGCACGATCGACGTCGAAGGTCACGCCAAATACGGCAATTCCAAGCATGGCAGCATTTATATCGTGAAGCCCAAAATGCACGGGCCCGAAGAATGCGCCTTCACCGATGATCTGTTCAACGCGGTTGAGGATTTGCTTGGTCTCAAGCGGCACACGATCAAGGTCGGGGTGATGGACGAGGAACGCCGCACCAGCGCCAATCTGGCCGCCTGTATCCACGCGGTGCGTGACCGGATCGTGTTTATCAACACCGGCTTCCTTGATCGCACGGGCGATGAGATTCACACCTCGATGCGTGCCGGACCTATGATGCGCAAAGGCGCGATGAAAGGGTCCGATTGGCTCAGCGCCTATGAAGCGCGCAATGTTGCGATTGGCCTTGAACATGGCCTTTCTGGCGTCGCGCAAATCGGCAAGGGCATGTGGGCTGCACCCGATCTGATGGGGCAGATGATGGTCGAGAAGATCGGCCATTTGCGCGCCGGTGCGAACACCGCATGGGTGCCATCGCCGACGGCGGCGACGCTCCACGCGCTGCATTATCACGCAGAGAACGTGTTTGAGATTCAGAAGAGCCTGCCCGAGCCTGCTGGCCTCGATGCATTGCTGTCCATTCCGCTGGCGGACGGGGTGAATTGGTCGGATGCGGAATTAACCGAAGAGCTCGACAACAATTGCCAAGGCCTGCTTGGCTATGTGGTGCGCTGGGTCGATGCGGGCGTTGGCTGTTCCAAAGTGCCCGACATCAACGATGTGGGCCTGATGGAAGACCGCGCGACTTTGCGTATCTCTTCGCAGCACCTTGCCAATTGGCTTCTCCACGGCGTGGTGACGCAAGAGCAGATCATGGACAGCCTCACCCGCATGGCGGCCAAAGTGGACGCGCAAAATGCTGGCGACCCGTTCTATCGCCCGCTGATCGGGAATGAGGGCGCACCCGCATTTTCGGCGGCCAAGGACCTGATCTTCAAAGGCGTAGAGCAACCTAGCGGCTATACCGAGCCGTTGCTTCACGCATGGCGGCAAGAGGCCAAGGCGATGATACAGAAGGGATAAATCCGTGATCAAAGCAGGGTGTGAACCAGCAGGGCGTGCAGGTACCAATCGCACCCGCTTGGGGCGCAGGATTGCTGGCATCGCGTACGCTGTGCTCGCCGCGCTGGCGATCACCGGGTGCGATTTCTCCTCGCGTGCCAGTTCCAAGCCCGGCTTTGAAGATTGGCTTGCCCAGGACCCAAAACGGTCGTTGCAATTTGCCGCCTTTGAAGCGCACCTCTTGCAGGCCGGTGTGGGCCAAATCGTGCCCAGCTGGCAGCTGGTGCGGATGGATGCCAATTATGCCGCGCGCTGCGGGGCTGAATATTTCGCCATTCCTCCAGCTGATTTGTGGGATAACATTATCCCCACTTTGGAAATGGTGCGCGACCATGTTGTGCCGGTCACTGGCGCGGTGGAGGTGGTTTCGGCGTGGCGCCCGAAACAGATCAACACGTGTATCGGCGGCGCCGCACGCAGCCAGCATTTGCGCTTTGCCGCCGTGGATATGGTCAGTCTGGAAAACCGTCCGGTGCGTGCCATCTTCGCGGATCTGTGTGCAATGCACCGCGCCGCAGGCAGGCGCAGCGCGATCGGGCTAGGTGTCTATTTCGACCCCGATTTTCCATGGCGCAACGCGATTGGGCGATTTCACATCGACAGCGCAGGCTATCGGCGTTGGGGCTATGATTACACCAGAAAGAGCGATCCGTGCCCGTCATTGACGAATATGTGATCGCCGCGCATCGATGCCATAAAACCGGTCTCAAATCGTCCCCAGCGCCCGTTCAATATCGGTCCACAGCGCATCGAGCGGTTCGCAGCCGACCGACAGGCGCAAAAACCCCTCCGGCACCGCATCGCCCCAGCGCGCGCGGCGTTCGGCGGTGGTGTGGACCCCGCCAAAACTGGTCGATGGCACGATATATTGCGCCGCCTCGATAAAGGCCTCCGCCTTTGCAGCGCTGTCAAATGTCATGCTGATAACCGAGCCAAACCGGCGCATTTGCCGCGTGGCGATCTCGTGGCCGGCATGGCTGGACAGGCCCGGATAGGCGACATTGGCAAGGGCGCGGTGCGCCTCAAACCGCTCGGCCAGCGCGGCGGCGTTGTTGCACATCCGCTCAAACCGTACGTCGAAGGTCTTTAAGCCGCGATAGGCGAGCCAGGCCTCGAAATGTCCCGGAACCGCGCCCACCAGCTTGCGCCAGGTGCGGATGCGTTCGGCGATCTCTTCATCGCGGGTTGCGACATGGCCCATCAACACATCCGAATGGCCATTGAGCGCCTTGGTGTCCGAGGCGACCACAATATCCGCGCCCAGATCGAGCGGGCGTTGCCCCAGGCAGGTCGCCGTTGTGTTGTCCGCCACCAACAGCGCGCCCGCTGATTTGGCCTTGGCCGCCAGCGCCGCGATATCGACCACGTGCAATTCGGGATTGGTCGGTGTTTCGATAAAGACCATCGCA
>JABSPI010000033.1 GCA_013214365.1 Erythrobacter sp. | reverse complement strand
GATGCCGATGGCCTGGTGGTCGGGCGGCTCGCCGCGATCATCGCCAACCACCTGCGCGGCAAGCACAAGCCGAGCTACACCCCGCATGTCGATTGCGGCGATCACGTGGTGGTGATCAATGTCGATAAGGTGAAGTTCACCGGCAAGAAAGCCAACGACAAGGTCTATTACAAGCACACCGGCTATCCCGGTGGGATCAAGGAAACCTCGCCTGCCAAAGTGCTCGAAGGCCGTTTCCCTGAGCGCGTCTTGTCGAAGGCTGTTGAGCGTATGATCCCGCGCGGTCCACTTGGCCGGGCGCAGATGAAGGCGCTGCACCTCTACGCCGGTACCGAGCATCCGCATGATGGCCAGAGCCCTGCCGTGCTCGACGTCGCTTCCATGAACCGCAAGAACAAGGTCACCGTCTGATGGCTGACAACAACGAAACCGTCTCCGACCTGTCGGATCTCAAGGATATCGCTGGTGACGCGCCTGCTGCGGATGCCGCCGAAATCGCTCAAAACCCTGCCACACCTCTGCGCGAGCAAGAGCTTGACGCCCAAGGCCGGGCCTATGCGACCGGTCGTCGTAAAGACGCCACCGCGCGCGTTTGGCTCAAGCCGGGCACCGGCAAAGTGACCGTCAATGGCAAGGACCAGGAAATCTATTTCGCGCGTCCGACCCTGCGTCTGATCATCAACCAACCGTTCGACATCACCGACCGTGTGGGTCAGTATGACATCGTCGCTACGGTCAAAGGCGGCGGCCTGTCGGGTCAAGCCGGCGCTGTGAAGCACGGCATCAGCCAAGCTTTGAGCAAATACGAACCCGCTCTGCGCGGTACGGTCAAGGCCGCTGGCTTCCTGACCCGCGACAGCCGTGTGGTGGAACGTAAGAAATATGGCCGCGCCAAGGCCCGTCGTAGCTTCCAGTTCTCGAAGCGTTAATCGACCCGGAATTTTGGCACTGCCAAAACGAAAGGGCGGCCCCGCAAGGAGCCGCCCTTTTCTTTTTTGCAGAATAGGCAAGCGGGGCGGGGTCAGCGCTGCAACAGCAACAAACCCCAACCCAGCCCGCTGCCGCAGACAAAAACCGGCCAGGACCAATATAACTTAATCCCGTTCAACGTGTGCGCCTCAATCGCCAGGGGTCCACCCCCGGTGCCTTGCGATCCGATCACAATCGCCACGCAGCCAGTCAAAACAGCTGCGAAAGCCATCGCTTTCAACAGGTCCATTATTCTAGTCCTCCAACAGACAGTGAGTGTGTTGGTCTCTGAGGGCGCGCACTCGGTCGGGCCTGTGGTGATCCGGCGCGCGGGCATGATTATCGGGCACAAGAGGTTACCGGCACACGCTCAAGAAGAGTAAAAATCGCTGGCCCTCAGGTTACCGCGGCGATGGAGCCAATGCGCGCTGCTCGACATGAATCTCCCCTGCCGCTTGTGCGCCGCGCCGAGTGCAGGTGAGCACGTTATAGGATGGCGGCGCGCCATGCCGCAGCCGGGTTGACAGCGTGCCTGCACCGATCACCTGAGCGCCCCCCTCCCCTTGATCGCAACGGCGATACTCATTGAAGGGGGTGTGAATATGACCCGAAAGCACCGCATCTATGCCGGCTTCTACAAGCGCGCTGTAGGCCGCATCCCCGCCGATTGTTGCATTGGGCCCACCCGGCTTGGGGCCATGCAAAGGATGGTGCGCGGTCACGATCAGCCAGCGGCCATCCGCTTCATGTCCGGCCACTTCCTGCAGCGTGCGGGCCTGCGCCTCGGCTGTGACAACCCCGTCTGACCACGGCCAGCGGCGCTGTGCGGGGATATTGGTGTTGAGCGGCACCAAAACCAGATCGTCGGTTTCGAACCGTTCCACCGCCACCTCAGCTCGAAGTTTATGGAAGCGACCGAAAGGATCGCTGAAACGCTCCCACAAATTGTAATAGGGCATGTCGTGATTGCCCGGGTCGAGCCAGACGGGCACCTCGATCTGTCCCAGCCACCGCGCCGCGGCAGCATATTCGGAGTGCTTGGCCCGCTGTGTCAGGTCACCAGTGACCACCAATGCATCGGGCTTCTCCTCCGCAACAGCGCGCGCGACCGCATCGAGCGCGGCGCGATCCTCCACTCCGAAGTGAACATCGCTGATATGAAACAGGCGTGTGGTCATAACGGCCCAAGATCAAGCCGCATTCGCACCAATGCGCAAGACCAAACTGCACGCATAGTGCCCCCGGTTCATATCCTTCGGGTTAAGATCAACCAGGCCGAAAGAGCGTTGAGCGCGCTGTATCCGCCATAAATCCATGCCACCGCCCCCCAGCCATTGGCGCTGAGCAGCATCGCCACCACCAGCACGGCAAATTCGGCCAAAAGCGTCAAGCGGCCTCCCAAGCGTCGGATCGATCCGGGCATGTGTTGAAGCATGGCATGGCCACTGTCCAAGACCGCGCTGTGCAGCGTGAAATTGGCAATCCCGAGCAGGAATAGGACGATGAGAGCAGTCATAATTGTATGACATTATGGCGTAAACGCAGGTCCGATCAAATCTGCACTTGGTCCGGGCAGATAAGGCGTTGATCAAGGCGGCCAACACCAATCGACACCAACCGAGCACTTGGTCGAGCGATCAGTGATCCCCAGCGCGAAGCCAAGTATCACTCTTACTCACAGAACAAAGCAGTGCAGACCCTAATCTGTATGCGTTTCCTGCGTTCCCCGTAACGCAGAGATTGCGGCTCGAACCCTAATCAGTCCCGGGGTTCGGGCCGCATTTTTTCGGTCTTGGGTTTGAGCCTGCCCGGCCAGCAGACAAGGCGTTTAGCGCCCCGCCATCGCCTTCACTTTGGACAAATAGGTGCGCCCGATCCGCAGCGCCTCCCCGTTCATCAATTCAGCCGACCAGACCCCCAAACCATCATGACGCAGGCCGCGAATATTGTCGCGCCGCAAAATGGTCGAGCGGTGGATGCGGATGAATTTTTCAGGGTCAAGCCGCGCTTCAAGACCGGCAATGGTCTGGAGCAAAAGATAGGAACGCGCCGGTTCGTTTTCATTCGCAGGGTCACCGACATGCAAGCGCACATAGTCGCGCTCGGCGTCGATCTGGTGCACTTCGCTCACCGCGATACGCAGCAATTCCGACCGGTGCGGAACCCACAATTCGTCGAGCCATTTGCTCGGTGCTTCCTTGCGTTCGCCGCGCCTTGCCACCGCACGCTCGATCGCGCGCTCCAAGCGGTCCGATGCGACCGGTTTGAGGACGTAATCAATCGCTTCCAATTCAAAAGCTTCGACCGCAAAGTGATCATGCGCGGTGACAAAAATCACCGCCGGTGGATCGGCCTTTTTCTCCGCCAAAGCGCGCGCCACACCCAAACCGTCGAGTTCGGGCATAGTCATGTCGAGCAGCACAAGGTCAGGTTTGAGCTTATCTGCGAGCCGCAATGCGGCCGCGCCATCGCTGGCCGTGCCGACCACATTAATCGACGGCAATTCGGCGCAGATCACCTGGATCCGTTCCACCGCAAGGGGCTCGTCGTCAACAATCAGGGTGCGCAAGGCGGTGTCCTCGATTTCGTCTTCTGCCATGTCTGTCAGTCCCGATTTCTAATCGTCAGCTGGAATTGGTTGATGAGTTTACAGGCCGCGAAAGCGGAATGCGAATTTCGGTTTTGTAACCGCCAGGAACCGAGCCTGAGGTGAAGCCCATCTCGGCGCCAAACCGCGCCTCGAGGCGGTCTTGGACATTGGCAAGGCCAATGCCAAAGCCGGCGGCAGTGCCTTCAGGTGCGCCCGGTCCATCATCGCTGACGGTGACGACCAGACGGTCGAACTCTTCACGCGCCGCGACAGTCACCGTAACCGGCCGGGTTTCGGTCGACACGGCATATTTGACCGAGTTTTCAACCAAAGGCTGAAGGATCATCCCCGGAATACGCGCCTCTTCCAATTGGGGTGGCAAATCAAACACCGGGACCAAACGCTCAGGGAAGCGGACCGCTTCGATATCGAGATACAGCCGTTGGAGATCAAACTCAGCCCTCAGCGTCACGTCGCTGGTCGGTTCATCAGCGAGCGAGTGGCGGTAAAACCGGCTGATCGTCTGAATCATCCGCTCGGCCCGATCGGCCTTGCCGGTCATCACCAAAGCCGAGAGCGAATTGAGCGTGTTGAACAGGAAATGCGGGTTCACCTGATAGCGCAGCGAGCGCAGTTCAGCCGCCTTGGCAGCCGAGCGAAACTCCTGCTCTCGCCGCTCGGCCGCGCGCGCCTGAACCCCGGCCAGCAAGGCAAAATAGGTTGACGCCCAAGCAAGCAGCAGGAAGTAACGGCCCAGCGCAATTTCGACCACGCTGCGCCAACTTTCCTCGCGCGAAGGCGCTTGGGCAATGATGAGCGATTCGGAGACCTTGATCGCGCCCGACCCGTCTGGACTGGGCGCCTTGATCGCAACTCCGGCTGGCAAATCGTAGAGCAGGTTGCCCTCCTCGTCGTAACGAAAACCACGATCCTCGGCATCTTTGCGCTCTATTTCCTTCATCTTGTTCTGGATGTCGGAAAACACGATCTGATTGATCTGGCCCGTCGCGATGGCAACCGGTATCGCAAAGATAATCGCAGCGCCGATCTTGATCCACAGCGCCTGGCGCTCAACCAGCCGGAGCAACGCCCACAGGACCATGGTCAGACCAATCCCGGCCACAGTGACCACGCCGCGCCGCAGGATCATCTCACCCTGCATTTCCATCCCCTGGATATAGCTGCGCGCGGTGATGAGGAGGAAATAAGTTCCCCACAGCACCACCATAGAGAGCACAACCGTGCGCAACGGTAGGCTTGGCTCAGCCGCACCGGGCTTGGGATCGGATGTCGATTTGCGTTGCATGATTGTGTCCCGCGATAGCGCGCAAACCGCAAAAGCGCCAACCGGTCATCGGCCCGGGTGCTCGTTTCGTCGATGGAAATCGACCTCTAACGAGTTCCCAAGCCGCTCGACCTTTAAACCTTGTGCCGAACCTTGCTTCAGTCGCGCGGCTTGATCATGTCGGCCGGAACCACCCACTGGGCAAATTGCTCTTCGGTCAACAGGTCAAGCTCGAGGGCGGCCTCTTTCAGAGTCGTGCCATCGGCATGCGCCTTTTTCGCGATCTTGGCCGCATTGTCATATCCGATATGCGGATTGAGCGCGGTGACCAACATGAGGCTTTCATTCATCAATTGATCGATCCGCGCGGTGTTGGCCTCGATCCCGACCACGCAATTGTCGGTGAAGCTGATCGCGGCATCGCCAAGCAACCGGATCGATTGCAGGACGTTGTAGATCATCACCGGCTTGAACACGTTGAGTTCCAGATGGCCGTGCGAACCGGCGACGCTGACGGTGGTGGCATTGCCCATCACCTGCGCGCAGACCATGGTCAGCGCCTCACACTGGGTCGGGTTGACCTTGCCCGGCATGATCGAAGAACCCGGCTCATTCGCCGGCAGCGCAATCTCGCCCAGACCCGAACGCGGGCCCGATCCGAGCAAGCGGATATCATTGGCGATCTTCATCAAGCTGACCGCGATCGTATTCAGCGCGCCGGACAATTCGACCATTGCATCATGGGCTGCGAGCGATTCAAATTTGTTGGGCGCGGTGACAAAATCATGTCCAGTGATCGCCGCCACATGCTCAGCGAATGCCTCGGCAAATCCGGCCTTGGAATTGATACCCGTGCCAACTGCGGTCCCGCCTTGCGCCAGTTCCAGCACACGCGGCAAGGCGTTTTCGAGCCGTGCGAGGCCGTATTCGACCTGCTTGGCATAGCCGGAAAATTCCTGACCCAAGGTCAGCGGAGTGGCGTCCTGCAAATGGGTGCGGCCGATTTTCACAATATCGGCAAAGGCGCTCGCCTTGGCATCGAGCGCGCCGTGCAGATGCGCCAATGCCGGCTTCAACCGCTCAATCGCCTCGCTTGCAGCCGCGATATGCATTGCGGTGGGGAATGTGTCGTTCGAGCTTTGCCCCATATTGCAGTGATCATTGGGGTGGACCGGATCCTTGCCGCCGTGAACCCCGGTGAGGATTTGATTGGCGCGGCTGGCGATGACTTCATTGGCGTTCATATTCGACTGAGTGCCCGAGCCGGTCTGCCACACGCTCAAGGGAAACTGATCGGCAAGCGTGCCGTCGATCACTTCGCCAGCGGCCGCGACAATCGCATCGCCGAGCGCTGCATCAAGCACACCCAGATCCATATTGGCCTTGGCCGCCGATTGTTTCTGAATGCCCAATGCTTTGACCAGCGGGGCAGGCATGGTCTCGGTCCCGATCGCGAAATTGGCAAGGCTGCGCTGGCTTTGCGCACCCCAATGGGCGCCAGCTGGCACCGCCACTTCGCCCAGCGAGTCGGTTTCAATCCGCACGTCGCCGGTCGCACCAAAAATCGAACCGTCATTGTGGACGGCCCCGCCCACACCTTGATCGGTCATGTCACTCATCGAAACGCTCCTTATATCGGTCGATCCGGCATTGCTTGCATATACCGGTGTTGCGCACAGGCCCATAAAGCCCGCTGCGGCGACAGGTCAAAGCAAAGCTGGTCTCAAAACCGCCAAATTTGCTTGGAAGTCATCGCTGCGGTGGCTAGGTGCCTTGATCAGGAAGGGTTGACGAGCTGTATTGTGTGAATAATACAGCCAACACAGAGATATGATGGACACGATGAGCACCACGCGAGACTCCGACACGGCCCGCAAGGCGATGATCGACAGCCAGCTGCGCACCAGCGGGGTGAACGAGGAGTTTGTCCTTGCCCGCATGATCAATGTGCCGCGCGAGGATTTCCTGCCCGAGGACAAAGCCAACCTCGCTTACATTGACCGATCGATTGCCCTTGGCGCCGATGGCTTTCTCGCCTCCCCGCTGTTTTACGGCAAATTGCTGCTTGAAGCAGCGCCCAAGCCGACCGACCGCGTGTTGGTTATCGAAGGTGGGACCGGCTATCTGGCCGCTTTGACGGCACCTTTGGTGGCAGATGTGACCTGCGTCAGCGCCGCTGATGCGGCCGCCGGAAAACTGCCGGATGGCGAATTTTCGCTGATCTTGATCGACGGTGCGATCGAACAATTGCCCGGCGCTTTGGCTGATATTGTGGCCGAAAACGGTTTGATCGTCTCGGGCCTGCTGCTGCGGCAGGTGAGCCGTCTTGCTTCGGGCCGCAAGGTTGCGGGCCAAATTTCGCTTTCACCGGTGGAAGATATCGGAATTCCGGTTCTGACCGCCTTTAACCGCCCGAAAGGCTGGACCTTTTCGTGACAAAACATTCTCGCTTTCTTGCGACCTCCACTGGCATAGCGGCGGCGATCCTCGCTGCGAGCGCGGCCCCGGCTCAGGCTGAAACGCTGCGCGATGCGCTGGTGGCGGTCTACAATTCCAACCCGACCCTGGAAAGCGCGCGCGCCAATCAGCGCGCCACCGATGAAGGCGTCAACATCCAACGCGCGCCCGGCCTGCCCAGTGCCAATGTCACTGCGACGCATGTCGAGGCTTTGCGCAAATCGGCGAACAGCTTCACCGCGCCAGATCGCAATCTGGGCGTTACCGGACAATTGCAGGTGCCGGTCTATTCCGGGGGCGCGGTCCGCAATGGCATCAATGCCGCCGAAGAACGCGTGGCCGCGGGTCAAGCGGATTTGCGCGGCACCGAAAGCACCATTTTCAGCCAGACAGTGGCCGCCTATATGGACGTTTTGCGCACCGAGGCGCTCGCGCGCCTGGCCGAGAATCAGGTCGGCGTGCTGGAAGTGACGTTTCAATCAACCAGCGACCGNTTCGAAATCGGCGATGTCACCCGCACCGATGTGGCGCAGGCACAATCCCGCCTCGCGGTGGCACGCGGTGACTTGCAAACCAGCCTCGCCAATCTGGTCGCGGCGCGCGAAACCTATATTCAATTGGTTGGGCGCGCACCGACCAATTTGCAGGCCCCGCCTCCGCTGCCTGGATTGCCCGAAAATGTGAATGATGCCGTCGCAGTGGCGCTCGAAAATAACCCCAATCTCATCGCCGCTAAAGAATTGGCCGAAGCGGCGGGATATGACACCGAAGTCGCCGGCGCCGGACGGCTGCCCACTGTGGGCCTGTTCGCCACTTACGATTATTCCGATTTCTTCGGGACATTGGGCGGCCCGATCGCGGCCGATTTTGCGCAAAGTGAGCAAACCGCCAATGCCGGGGTGCAAGTGCGCATTCCGATTTTCCAAGGCGGCCTTCCCGCGGCCCGCCAACGGCAAGCCAGCGCGCGCGAGACCGCTGCACTGGAGCAGGTCGTCGCAGCCGAACGCGCCGTGATTCAACAGACCCGCGCGGCCTATGTCGCATGGGAAGCGTCGAAGGCTGTGATCGAAAGCTCGCAAGCGGCGGTTGAAGCTGCCGAACTCAGCCTTGAAGGGGTGCGGGCGGAAAACTCGATCGGTAACCGGACGATCATCGACGTGCTCAATGCCGAGCAGGAATTGCTATCATCGCGCGCACAATTGGTGACCGCGCGCCGCAACGCCTATGTCGCAGGTTTCTCCATGCTCGCAGCGATGGGCGCCGCCGAAGCGCGTGACCTCAACCTCGACACGGGCGGGCCGCTCTATGACCCGCAGGTCAATTTTGAGCGTGTGAACGGACGTCTTTGGGATTGGGACCGCGACCCCGAGCCAGAGGCAAATTCGACACGAACCGTTGACATTGAGGCGGCTGACGCATTGATTGGGCCACCGCTGGAGCTGGACAACTAAGGACAGCTACCGATTCGGATGGTTAACGCGCGCAAGCATGCAGCGCGGTGCACCACCCAGTAACTCAACCGGCAGGAAAAGCCGGACCTGAAACCTATGAGCGTCAAGGAACGATAACGTGGCTGACAAAAGCGAAGCATCGGTCGAGGAAATCCTGGAATCGATCAAAAAAGTGATGGAACGCGACAGCCGCGCCACCGCCACGCGCGTGCGGCAGCGCAAAGCCAAACTCGTCGTCGAAGAAGAAGAGCAGCAAGACCAGACACTCGCCGCTGATCGAGCGGATGAGGATGAAGTGCTCGACCTCACAGATCTCGAATTGTCCGAAATCGTCGAGCTTGAGGATGAGGCCGACAGTGATGCGCCGCTGGTCGCCGATGAAGTGCGCGGGGCAATGCAGGAGAACTTGGCTGCGCTCGCCATGCTCGCCGAACCTCCGGCCAAGCCGCAGATTGTGCGTTCAGGTGAAACCTCGCTTGAGGGGCTGACGCGTGAATTGCTGCGCCCGATGTTGGCGGAGTGGCTTGAGCAGAATCTGCCCGGCATGGTCGAAAAACTGGTTCAGGCCGAAATTTCCCGCATTGCCGGCAAGCGCGGCTGAGATCGGGTGCGGCGATCGGGCAGGTTTTGGTGGTAAGCCGGCCGCTTGCGCTTTAGTCCAGCCGTGATGATAGCCAGCACACCTTCCTTTTGCTCGATTGGATCACAGCGATGAGCGCGCAGGATCAACTTGCCGCCCAAACCGCATTGGCGCGCCAATATGGCGCCGGCGGCCAGCGTGAGATT
Organism: Erythrobacter sp.; assembly: GCA_013214365.1. Classification (GTDB taxonomy): domain Bacteria; phylum Pseudomonadota; class Alphaproteobacteria; order Sphingomonadales; family Sphingomonadaceae; genus Erythrobacter. Next base: position 5,898 of record JABSPI010000033.1, on the reverse strand, counting down.
ACCCGGCATATTTTCTTGTGCGCGGTTTCGGAAAAGCAGAAATGCTGCGCGCGCGCAGAGGGTGAGCGGGCGTGGTCGCACCTCAAAACACGCCTCAAACAGCTTGGCCTAGCGGGGCCTAAAAGGACACAGGGGCACCCAAAGGGGCCTGGCGGGGTCCAACGCACCAAAGCCGATTGCTTGCAGATCTGCTCTGCTGGACCGATCGCGGTCGTGTGGCCGGACGGCGTGTGGTACCATTCGTGCAGCCCCGAAGTGCTCGACCGGATTATCGATGAGCATCTGATTGGCGGGGTGCCAGTGGAGGGTTTCCGCCTCGCGCCGCCCAATACGGACCAGGCGCGGGTTTAGTCAGTCATCGTCTTTGGGTGACCACAATTCGTCATGGTCGGGCATTTGGTTGTCGACCGCCTCGTCATGACCGGTGCCGTTGGACAAAAACACCAAGCCCATCAAGCCGCCGGCAAGCAGCATGGTGAAGCTGATCCCCAATGCCACCGCGATGTAGAAATGGACCGACACCATGCCGTTAAAGGCATAGAGCAGCCCCACTGCGACCACGACAACCGTGACGGTCACGGCCATCAGCAACTTCATAATCTGGCGATAGCGCGCCCAGGCATGCGCAGCGTTACGGGGGTCGTCTAGGGGTGATTTTTTGACCATTGGCCTTCCATGCGGGTCGCCAGATCGGTTGGCAACATAGATTTTGGCGAGCTTGGCAAACAAATCCGATGATTGCGCCCCTCAATTTACGCCCGGTTTTGGCGATCGGAGGCAGGCGCAGCACACCAGATTCGCTTTTTCGCCAGTTTGATGGCAATTTCTTTTCGGGGAAGATGATGACAACGCCAAACGAGCCGCGAGAGAGGAGCGCACATCCATGACCATTGCCAAAATTATTGCGGACCGTGACGAGACAGACATCATTGCCTGTGACGTGTCCACCCCGGTGTCCGAAGCGGTGCGCATGCTCGCTGGAAAGCGGATTGGCGCGGTGCCGGTGATGGATGCCGGCCAAATTGTCGGGATCACTTCTGAACGCGATGTGATCTATTGCATCGCTGATAAAGGGCATGATGCGCTCGAATTGACAGTGGGAGATATTATGACCTCGCCCGCGATCACGGTCACCCCGCAAACCCCGATTGATGAAGCGCTGGCTTTGATGACCCGGCGGCGCTTCCGCCATTTCCCGGTGGTCGATAATGGGCAATTGGTGGCGTTCATTTCGATCGGTGATCTGGTCAAGGACAAGATCGATGAGGTCGAGCACGAAGCCGCCGCTTTGCGCGATTATATCCAAACCGTTTGACGCGCTCTGGTGCTGCCCTCTTGAGGATCGCGCCGCGCTGACCTAAATTGCCCCTATGGCCAATCCACTCACCTTGACCCCTGCCGCTGCAAAGCGGGTTGCTTTGATCGCGCAAAAGCAAGCCAAGCCGGCGATTTTGCGGCTTTCGGTCGAAGGCGGCGGGTGTTCGGGATTTCAATACAAATTCGACCTTGCTCAAGGGCCCGATGGCGACGATATGATCAGCGAAACCGACGGGGTGAAGCTGGTGGTTGACCCGATCAGCCTCGATCTGGTCGGGGGTTCGGTGGTCGATTTCGTCGAATCTTTGGGCGGCGCGGCGTTTCGCGTGGAAAACCCCAATGCCGCGGCGGGTTGCGGGTGCGGCTCCTCCTTCGGGATCTGAACCGGCACTGCGTGGGGGCAAAACACCCCGGCCCGCATAGACCCGGCCGCCACAATCCGGCATGACCCGGTTCATGAAAATCGCCACATACAATATCAACGGGATCAAAGCGCGGCTTCCACGGCTCAAGGAATGGCTCGAGGAAACCCGGCCTGCGGTCGCGTGTTTGCAGGAAATCAAAAGCCAGGATGAAGGCTTTCCAGCCGAGGAATTCGAAGCGCTCGGCTATCAGCCGATCTGGCACGGGCAAAAGGCGTTTAACGGGGTCGCGATCCTGGCCGACACCAAAGCGGGCTATGCGATCAGCGAAGTGCAACGCGGGCTCGGCATTAATGGCCCCAAGGAAGGCGAGGGCGAGCAGGCCCGCTATCTCGAGGTCGATGTCACCTGCAATGGCGATTATGCCGCGCGGATCGTGGGGATATACCTGCCCAATGGCAATCCGCTGCCCGGGCCCAAATTCGATTACAAGCTGGCATGGATGGAAAAGCTGCGCGCGCGCATGCAGGCGATCTGGGCCGAAGAAGTGCCCGCCGCGGTGCTGGGCGATTACAATGTNATTCCCGAAGATGACGATGTCTATTCGGTGAAAGCGATGGCATCNGATGCGTTGATGCAACCCGAAAGCCGCGCCGCCTATGCACGCTTGCTNGCAGANGGGTGGACCGATGCGGTGCGCACGCTCAACCCGCGCGGCGGGNTGTGGACCTATTGGGATTATCAGGCCGGGGCCTGGCAACGCGATCATGGCTTCCGCATCGACCATATTCTGCTCTCCCCCGAACTAGCAGATCGCTTGGTCAGTGTCGGGGTCGATCGCGATCATCGCGGACGCGAAAAAGCCAGCGATCATGCCCCCACTTGGGCCATATTGCGCGGATAGATATCCCCCAAACGGGCGCGCATAAGAAAAGCCCCCGCCGGCATGGCGGGGGCTTTCATATTGCCAATGGGTCCGGCATCACGCCGGCACCCGATCAACGGTAAAAGATGTGCGTGTCGATTTTGGTCACGCGGGTCTTGGCCCGGCTCCACCGCGGATTGACATATTCCGCGTGGAAATAGACCGCTTCATTGGCTTCGCTTTGCCACAGATTTTCATGCGCGATCGTCGCAACCGCTTTGGCGCGGTTCCACGCCTCTGACGAGGTGCGGATACGCGGCATCTGACCGCCGCGCACAAACGAGAATTGCGCGCGTTGATAGACCACGCCGCAATAGCTGGCGGGCCAACGGTCATCTTCGGATCGGTTGATCACCACTTCGGCCACGGCCAACTGGCCGTAAAGCGGCTCGCCGCGCGATTCGAAATAGATCGCCCCGGCAAGACAGTGCATCTGATCGGTCAATTGGTCATCGGTTTCGACCATCCCGACCAGCTGGTGGAGCGAATCGGCCGGGGCCGCGTTCTGCTCGCTTTCGCTTGGCTCATCAGCGCCAATCGGCTGAACAACCTCTTGCGAAATAAACACCGGTTGCTGCGGCATGATTTCGACCGCGGGGTCCATTGCCGCCTCGGGGGTGGCGGAAATGTCTTGGGATGGGTTTTGCGCCGCATCCACGCCGGCATCAGCCGCCACGAGATCCTGGGCAAAGGCGCCAGCATTGTCGATGCCGGCCAAACTCAAACTTGCAATCGCTGCCACTGCGGCAGCACCAAAGGAATAAGTCTTACGACCCATTTCAAATACTTTTTATGCGGTGAGCGAACTCCGTCGCAGGTGGGGACCTTGTGGCGATCATACGCCTAGGAGGGTTTGGTCCCAATGAAACCCACGGGCTTCATACCTACCGGTTGCCCCCCGTCTGCGTGCCCGATTGCCAACCGAAATGTCGTCAAAAGGGCCTCCGCATCTGGAAGCTGGGGCGCAGATAGTCACATTTGAAACTAAGTCAAGCTATTGTGGCAACAGTGCGATCAGCTTTTGTGGATCGTCGATATCGATCTCGAGGATCCAGATATCGGGGTCCTGACGCTTTCTGCGATCAAGGTATTCGGAGAATTCCATAGGATTTTCAGAGTCTTGCACTCTAGTCATAACAAATGGCCTGGTGCCGTCCATTTGCGGCATTCGCTCAAGCAATTGTGTATCTTTCCCGCGACACATTGTAACTATCAACAAAGTGCCCGCATCGCGCTCCCCTTTGGACAGGACCATGGCATTGCCGCCATGGGTCTGGGCTAGGCGGATCAATCCACCGATTTCGAGATGCGAGGGAAGGCGCTGCGACATAGGTGGTTCAATCCGGGGCGCGATAGCCCGCGAGGCTGGAAAGCGCATGGTGCGAACGCATAAAAGTGCCGGTTCCGCGGCCAACTTCGTCACCGGCGGCGTCGACCAACCGGCTTTCCGCAACAAACACCCGGCGTTTGCCGCTGACCCAGCGCCCTTCGGTCACCACAACACCTTCGCGCATCGGCTTGGTGAAATGCAGGTTGAAACTTGTGGTCAGCAGGAACCGGTCGGTCGCCAGCGTATTGGCGGCGTAAAAGGCCGCATCGTCGAGCAATTTGAAATAGATTGTGCCATGCGCCGCGCCCGCAGCGTGAAACATATCGGCGGTGATCTCACACGTGAGCCGGGACTGACCCTCACCCGGAATATCGAGCCGGGAGGCATAGGATTGATTGACCGGAGCCGAGGCGTAGAGCCGCTCCAAAGCGCGGTGATGTTGGGACGCGCCGGGATCGCTTGGCGCGGCGCCGGAGGGGGATGAGGGGTGATCCTCAGGCGGCATCGCGCAGGAATTGATTGGTCAGCACCGCGTAAAGCGCCTCTGCATCGGGGGATTCTGTCAATGCGCCCAGCATGGCTTCGTCGCGCACCATCCGCGAAATCGCCGCCAAAGCGTGCAAATGGGTGGCCCCGGCATTTTCCGGCGAAACGAGCCCAAATACGAGGTTGACCGGAATGGCATCGGCGGATTTGAACCCAACCGGACGCTCGAGTTTGAGCATCGCCATAGTGGGCCGGGTAACCTGCGCGCTGCGACAATGGGGAATCGCGACACCGCGTCCAAAACCGGTGCTGCCCAGAGTCTCGCGCTGTTCGAGTCCATCGAGCACCGCCACCGCATCAAGGCCGTAGACAGTGCCATACAAATCCGCGAGCTGCTCCAGGATTTCACGCGCAGTTTCAGCACGAGCCAGCGCAACCGCATCAGGCACAATCGCAATATTGACGTCCATTGTGACTTTGAATTCCTGTTGAATTTCAGCCCTTTGGTGAGGGCTTGAGAGAGGTCTAAGATCAGTGAATGTCCGCCAGATCAGGCGGTGAAATTCCATTCGTTTTTGAACTGGACCTGGTTATTTGTTCCCACCAACAGGCTTCTAGCGGCCACAGGCTTTCAAAGGTCCTAACGCGGCTCAACCCATCCGATCGAGCCATCTGCGCGGCGATAAACCATATTATGCCGCCCAGTTCCAGCATTTTTGAAAAACAGCGCCGGCGTATCGCGCAGATCGAGCATCATAACTGCATCGGCAACGCTGCTTTCAGGGATATTGACGCTGGTCTCGGCGATCACGGGCGGGGCCTCGGCGGTGACCTCCTCTTCGGGTTCGTCCGCTGCAAAAATGGTGTAGGCGGCCTCTTCCTCAGCGCGCACCTGCATCGCGCGTTCGTGGCGATCGGTCAGGCGGCGTTTGTAACGGCGCAGCTGTTTTTCAATTTTACCAGCCGCATCGTCGAGCGCATGGTGGGCATCATGCGCGGTGCCTTGCGCCTTGAGGATCATACCCTGCATCACATGGGTGACAATATCGCAGGAAAACGCACCCGCCGGCGCCTTGCCAAAGGTCACATGCGAGGACAGCGCGCGGTCGAAATATTTCTCAACAATCCCGCCTAATCGATCAGAGGCATGCTCCTGCAATGCAGTGCCGGTTTCCACTTGATGCCCTGAAATCCGGATATCCATTTGGCCTGTCCTCCTGTTGGGTTTGTGTTTATTGCGCCCAGATCGCCTTTTCGATCCCGGCGATGAATGCGGCGTGCCGCTCCAACTCCTGGGGTGAAGCGGAATGCGGACGCGCTTCGCGATGGGGTTTTTGCGTCGGCACATTTGGTTTAGCCGAATCAGTGGGCGTGTGACTTGCCACTTTTGGTGGGGCATCGCTGGCCAATTCCAGCCCGATCTGGCGGCCCCCTGTCAGCTCAACATAAACTTGCGCCAACAATTCAGCATCGAGCAA
>JABSPI010000321.1 GCA_013214365.1 Erythrobacter sp. | reverse complement strand
TCGCCGCGCCCCGGCACGCCGGCGGCCACGATGGACAACCAGATCGCCAAAGAGGTGATGGATGACCGGCTGCAACGCCTGCAAGCCCGCCTCAACCGCGACCAATGGGCCTTTAATCAGGGCTTAGAGGGCCAAACCTGCGACATTCTGGTCGAACGCAAAGGCAAGCATGCCGGCCAATGGCTGGGCAAGACGCCGTGGTTGACCAGCGCGTGGTTCGCCCAGGAAGAGGGGCACGAGGCGCAAATCGGCGATCTGGTTCGGGTGAACTTGGCCGAAGCCGGGCCCAATTCGATGCGCGCAATTCCGGTCTAGGGTTTCCGGCCCGCTGGTTCGGCCTGCTGGTTCGGCCCGGTGGTTCGGCCTTTTGGTTCGGGCGACGGGGCTCGTGGTGCGGGACGAAACCGCCCCGGCGCAACCTATTCGAACGAAGGCAGCGCAATCACCGTGGTGAAGGATTCCTCGGTCAATTCAGCCGGGGCCACCGTCGGGTTGGAGGCGTAGCTGTCGCCGCTATAGGGGACGCGGGCAACGCCATATTCCATACCGCCGCCGCCCACGGTCACGGCCAGATCGCGCCATCCCTCGGTCTGGCTGTCAAACACGCCGACCGGCATTTGCGTCACGCTGAGCGTGGCGATGGTGAACACGCCGTCATCGTTTTGCCCGAGCACTTTGAGCGGGCATCCCCCGCTGCCGCAAATGCCCGGCCCCATGACATAGACCAGCCATTCATCCACGCCGTCCGCGTTGAGGTCGATATTGCCCGCTTCGTAGCGGACCGTTTCAAATTCGGAATAATCGGCAGTGATCAAATCGGCCATTATCCCGGGCAGGGTGGCCTCGACCGGCACAGCCTCGATCTCGCTTTCGATATTGGCGACCTCTGCCTCGGTCGCGGCTTCGACCGCGGCGATGTCCTCTCCGTCTTTCTCCACTTGCGGGGTGGGACCCCCGCATCCGGCAAGAATGAGAGCGGCGAGGGGCGATAAGAGCAAGATATGTTTCATGAAAATGAAAATACACCATGGCGCCGTGTGTTGCAAATCGGTGACTTTCCACCGTCATGCGAGGGGCTCAACCTTGCTTTGCCGCGCAGCCTGCTTACCTTTGCGACTCAGGACGCGAGTGAATGTGAAAGGAACACGCTGAGCTTTTATGGGCCGTAGACCATCCCGCACCATCGACCCGGCTGCTTTGCCCGGTCCCATCAATTCCGATTTGCGCGCCAATGACGACGAGATCACCCGCGCATCTGTGGAAGTCTCTTTCGAGAACCAATCGCTGCTCGGCGCGCTGTTTGGACAATTCGATGCCAATCTGGTGCAGGTCGAAAACCGGCTGGGCGTGTTTATTCACGCGCGCGGCGACAAAATCCTGATCGAAGGCAGCGAAGATGGCGTGGCCCGCGCGCGCGACACTCTGACCACTATGTATGACCGGCTCGCTTTGGGGCAGGATCTGGATGCGGGCGCGATCGAATCGCTTATCGCGCATTCGATCCAAGTGTCGAATGAGCCGACATTGGAAGGGATCATCAGCGCGCAAACCAAAGAGCCGCCGATCATGATCCGCACCCGGCGCAAAACAATTGTGCCGCGTTCCGCCACCCAAATCACCTATATGCGCAGCCTCGTGCGCGACGATATTATCTTTGCGCTTGGTCCGGCGGGCACGGGCAAAACCTATCTTGCCGTCGCGCAGGCCGTCTCGCAATTGATGACCGGCAGCGTGCAGCGGCTGATCCTCTCGCGCCCCGCAGTGGAGGCGGGCGAGAAGCTGGGCTTTCTGCCCGGCGATATGAAGGACAAGGTCGATCCCTATCTGCGCCCGCTTTACGATGCGCTGTATGATTGCATGCCACCCGAACAGGTCGAACGCCGGATCGAAAGCGGCGAGATCGAGATCGCCCCGATTGCATTTATGCGCGGGCGCACTTTAGCCGACGCCTTTGTCATCCTCGACGAAGCGCAAAACACGACGCGCGAGCAGATGAAAATGTTCCTCACCCGCTTTGGCCAGAACAGCCGGATGGTGATCTGCGGCGACCCTCGGCAGGTCGACATTCCCGGCGGCGACCGGATGAGCGGCCTTGCCGATGCGGTCGACAAGCTGGAGGATGTTGAAGGCTTCGGCACGATCCGCTTCACCGCCGCCGATGTGGTGCGCCACCCGATCGTCGGGCGCATTGTCGAGGCCTATGAGGGGCCGGACGCCTAGTTGGAACTAGACATCGCCTTTGCAGGCAAATGGCCTGAGAATGAAGAACTCGCCGAATACGTAGGCAAAGCGGCCGAAGCGGTCGCGGAGGTCTCTCCCGAGCTTGCCCATGAGCGATTGCAAGTCAGCGTGTTATTCACCGATGATGCCCAAGTCCACGCCCTAAACCGCGAATGGCGCGAGCGAGACAAGCCGACCAATGTTCTGAGCTTTCCCATGCTGACGCGTGAAGAGCTTCTGGCGCTAGCGAGCGATGGTCCTCCGGTGATGCTGGGCGATATCGCACTAGCGATGGAGACCGTGGCGATGGAGGCGGAGCGGAAAGGCATTCCTGTAGAAATTCACATCCTCCACCTTATCATCCACGGCCTCCTCCATCTCGCCGGCCACGATCACGTCAATTCGGACGAAGAAGCCGAGGCGATGGAGGCTTTGGAAATTACAGCACTTGCAAAAATGGGTATATCCGACCCATATGGTGACAGATCTTGAACGGAGGAAACCCGCAAGGGCCACAAACATAAATGCCCGATTCCAGTAGCAGCACCGCGGGAGACGCGGAGAGTAGCAGCGGGCTCCTGCCCAGTCTGGGGCTCGCAATCAGAAAATTGATCGGCGCCGGCGACGGCGATCGCTCGCTTCGAGCGCAGCTTGAAGAGGCGATCGACGAGCACGAAGACGAAAATCAAGACCAGGAAACCCACGAAAACGGCAATGGCAATGGCGATTTGTCGCCGGTCGAACGCCAGATGCTGCGCAATCTGTTGCATTTTAGCGAACACGACGCCGATGATGTTGCGGTCCCACGCGGGGAAATAGTGGCGATCGATGCGGCGCTGGGCTGGGACGAATTGGTCGCGCAATTTTCCGAACACGGCCATTCACGCATGCCGGTCTATCGTGACACGCTCGATAATGTCATCGGGATGATCCACATCAAGGATGTGTTTGCCTATCTTGCCGAGGGGAAAAGCCCGCCGCGCGATTGGACCACTTTGATGCGCCAACCGCTCTATGTTCCGCAAACGCGCGGCGCGCTCGACGTGCTCGCTGATATGCGCGCCCGGCGGGTGCATTTGGCGATTGTGCTGGACGAGT
>JABSPI010000320.1 GCA_013214365.1 Erythrobacter sp. | reverse complement strand
GCAGGCGTGATGTCGTAAATCGCGCCGCCCTTGAGGACGAATAAGCCGGTATGAGTCCCGAACGCAAAATTGATTTCCCCGTAATCATCCCGCCAACAATGCCCGCCGCGACATTTGCCGCTTACTTCTGAGGTTGTCAGAAACTCCCACCCGCCGATGACCTCAAGGCCTTGGCGATGCGGACGCATGTTGTTGATTGACTTATAACCGCCTTGGCGGACTTTAAAGCCTGTTTCATCTTGTATGAGCCCCGGCGCGACGTCCAAAGCAATCAAGGCTGGCCTCATTTGCGCAACTCCCTACCGGGACCAATAAGCCCCAACCAAAAAAACCAGCCGCCAGTCATCAGCCACGCAAAGCCAAGCGAGGCATATAAAACAGCCGGGACAAGCCACAGGCCGTTGCGTGCATGTCGTTTAATAATGCCAGTAGACCACCGCCAATCGGCAACAGTCTTTTGTGTGGCGCGTCGATTATACCACCAATCAAGGTCATGACTGGTGCAAATGTCTTTGTGACTTACTTGACCAAACTTATTGGGGCCAAACGTGCAGCCGTCTAGATAACTAGGCGGCGGCGGGCGTCTCATTGCTCACTATTCGGGCAATTTCAGCGTTGGCGGTTTCAGCGTCTAAACCATACACGCCACACGCAGCAGCAGCTTGAAAAAAAGCTGTCATGCCAGGGCTAAGCAAATCAACCCGCCCATTTAACGCCTTCATATGCTCGTAAGAAACCGCAATAATTCGCAAAGCTGCCACGGGGAAATTGTTTTCGCTCATCAACGTCGGATCTGTTGAAGTTTCTTCTGCGAAAGAAAGACCTAAAGCTTCTTTGTGCGCGATATTAAGCATCAATTGCTGCTCAAGCGTATGAAGCTCTGCAAGAAATCGATATTGATCTACCCAGCGTGAAGTTTCGACTGGTGGCAAAATCGGATAAACAGTTACAGTCATGCCGGAACAACCCCTAAAAGCAAATGATCAACGCCGCCACTATATCCGGTCATCGTTACTGGGTCAGGAATGGCTGAATTTGTGCGGCCCTTCGTAATTATTGGCCATCTGTCTGGCGTGGTTGGAAACGTACCCCCGGAAAACATCGACAATTGAACCGGATTGAGCATTGCATAAATAGCATGCTGAGCGGTTACTACGTCACCGCGACTCGGGTTAAGTTCGCCGCCTATAACCGCAGCGCTTGCGTTGATAACAACGCCATACCAATTGCCCGCCGTCATATCGAAGTTAGTAGTATTTATTTCATGAAGGCCTATCGTTGTGTTGTTATCAACCGCGCAATCATCCAACCTATTCCCAGATGCATCAATCACGCCGATATAAATATCCGCCGCTGTTGCGTTGGCTCGATACCACCACAATTTGCCTACTGTCAGATCTGCTCTTGGGACAAACGGCAATAAATAGTCAGTATCAGCGATGTTTGCCCCTGAAATGCTATCTGGAATTAGTCCAATAATTGGAACGCCTGACGGGTAAGGGTGTCCGCCCCCACCTATTCCGCCTATAAGGCTGCTCAAAGCTGTCATGTCTTAATTTGCCACCTTCCTGCAAACGGAACCAGCGTCAACGCTGCTCGCGCTATATCAATTTCAATTGAAGTTTCACCGTTAATTGTCTCTGACCCATCTGGGTCAAGCGTGATTTGATTCGTCGGCGCGTTGCCATCGTCATCAATAACTGTGATCGGCAAGCTGCCCGCTGTTGCGGCTGGCAAATCAACCTCAACCGCACCGCTTGAACAATCTACAAAAATCGTGTCACCAGATACAGCCGTTACAGGACTATCACTGTTTGTCACTTCACGCGGAGACGGACGCGCCGCAAGGGCTGTCAAATCATCGTCCAGCGGCTGAAAAGCGGCGTCCGATTCTGCTTTTGTATAAGCATCCGTGATGCCGTAGCCTGCAAGCGTTGTTGGTAAGCCCGATATGCCAGAAAATGGAACCGCGCCCCAGCTTGCCGCCGTGCCGTCGGTTGTTAGGAACTTGCCAGCTTGTCCAGTCTGACCAGGAAGGTCAATCGCGTTAAAAGCGAGCCCGTCAACATAGCCTTTCGATGCAGGGTGCGCGTTATCGGTCGGCGTTTCTGTGTGCAGCGTTATGAAGCCCGTCATGAGCCCGCCAGCTAGCGGCAAGAACGTGTCAACATATGCTTTCGAAGCGGCGTGCAAGTCTTCCGTAGGAGCCCCTGCAAGCGTCAATGCGCCTGTGAGCGTCCCACCCGTCAGAAGTAAATAATCCTCTTCTTCTGCGGTGAAAAAGTCTGTTCCGTCTGTCCCGATCCACTTAATTTTGCCCGCCGCGACCGTAACCGTTGTTCCTGACCCATGCGTAAAGGTTACAGCGCCAGAACACCCGTTTTTAACAAGATAAGTTTTAGACGTTGCAGGGACCGTTACATCACCGCCCGTTCCACTTAAAACTAGCATTCCGTAACGATGCTGATTTTGCACGTAGTCAGTGCTAGAAAGCGTAACCGGCCCGCTAACCGTAATTGCTATGGCACCAGATACAGCTTCCTCTAAACGTGAAAAAAGCGCGTTAAGCTTTTGACCCCACACGTTCAGGTTTTCACCGTCCGCCTGTAGCTCTAAATTTAATAACGGGCTTGAAGTGCTTGGCATTATGTACTCCTAACCTTTGTTTGCAAATTAGCCGCGCGTGCATGGTCAATCGCGGTTGTTAGGTTTGTGTTTGTCGCCACAAGATCAACCACCGCTTGAGCTGCACTCTCTGCCGCCTGCTCAATTAGTTCAGCCGCTGTTTGACCATTAACGTTATAGGACCAAACTTCACTTGGATTGGTACCACCACCAGAACCACCACCTTCAGTCGCAATCCCTTGCGCAGCAACAGAGCCAGACGCAAAGACTGTCGCTGCCGCCGTGTCTGCTGGCACAGAGACAACCCCATCATCACTGTATAAGTTTCCGATCAGTGTGACCTGATGATCAAAATCAGCTGGCTTCACCTTCCATCCATTCACAAGCAGGAACGTGGAGCCCGTAAAAAGCCCTGTAGCCCCGATGGGCGTGCCACCCTCGACACTGAAGGCAGGCAAGTATTGAGTACCCGCACCGCTCTCAACCCAACGCTTCCAAGCGCTGTAAATGTCTCGGTCCACCTGAAACGTGGTGTTTCCAGAGCCATTTGGTTCAACGATAAGCTTGTTAGAGCCGTCAAAGGTCCAGTCCGCCATCACGCATTCTCATACTGACGGTCTATTTGCTGCTGTATCGGCAATGTTGCATCCGCAGCGCTGTATGTGATCGGGATACGCTGAGCAATATAACCGAGCGCGAAG
>JABSPI010000319.1 GCA_013214365.1 Erythrobacter sp. | reverse complement strand
GCAACATGGGCATTGGCAGCGTCAAAATGCGCCGCTGCGCGTTGCCGCAACAGCGTAATGATGGCGGGATCGAGGCCGCCATCCAGAGCGCGCCCCACCCCCCACAAACACCATGCCCGGCTCAAATTGAGGCCGTCGAGATGGGCGATTTTGCCATCGGTGCGGTCCGATACATGCACCGGATGAGCGTTCGCTTGCAGCCAGCCATTGTCGATCACCAACCGCTCAAACCAAGGCGCAAATTCGGCCTCTTGCAAAACCGCGCTCATCAACAAAGCGGCGCACAATACCGGCGACAAAAATTCATCGCCGCCCGGTTCCCACCCGGCATAATCGCGTTTTTCATAAAAGGCTTGCCGGGCATATCTGTCGATATTCTCAAGCAGGCCGTGATCATGCGATTGCGCCCATTGCCGCGCCAAGATCAGAGCAAAGGCGGTGTTGAAATGGGTGCCGACAAAGATCGGATAGGTCAGCACCTCCAGATAATCCGTCATCCGGCCTGACAAAGCGCGTGCAATCGGTGCAAGCTGGTCGCCCCAATCCATATCTTTGTGCTGCGCCGCCTCATGATGGAGCGCGAGGAGCCACGCCCAGCCATAGGGGCGTTCAAACCCGCGCGAGAGCGGGCGTTCAATATAGGCCAATTCGGCCGCCAGTTTTTCCGCAGTGAAGGTGGTGCGTGCAAGCGCCTTGATACGCGCCGCCTCGGGCGTGGTGGGAAACATCCGGCGCACGCGCAGCAAAAGCCACCATGAATGGACGCAGGAATGCCAATCAAAACTGCCAAAAAAGACCGGGTGCAGCGCGCGCGGCGTTTGTGCATCATCCCCATCCCCCATGACATGATCGAGTTTGTTGGGATATTCGCACGCCACATGTCCCAATGCGATCCGCGCATATTGGCGCGCAATTGCCTCGCTCGGGTGCCCGCTCATTCCTGCTCCCCTGCCAAATCTTTAGGGCCCGCGCCAAAGCCGCCGCCGCCCGGCGTGTGGATGACAAACCGGTCGCCCACCTGCATCTGCGCCGCGCCGGTTGCCCCCATATCCTCGCGCGTGCCATCGGCGCGCTCAACCCAGTTTTGGCCCGGCCGTCCATCGCCGCCCCCATTGATCCCGCGCGGTGCCACTTTGCGGCGATTGGCGAGCATGTTGGCGCGCATGGGTTCGAGGAAAGTGATCTCGCGCTCCACCCCGTCGCCGCCGCAATATGTGCCGCGGCCACCAGACGATGGACGGATGGCGAACCGGTCAACCCGCACAGGCAAGCGGCTTTCAAGGATTTCGGGATCGGTCAGCCGGCTATTGGTCATATGGGTTTGCACCGCGCTGGTCCCTGCGTGATCGACCCCTGCGCCCGATCCGCCGCAAATCGTCTCGTAATATTGGTGGTGGTCATTGCCGAAGGTGAAATTGTTCATCGTGCCTTGCGACGGGGCCAACCGTCCGGTGGCGGCAAACAGGGCATCGGTTACCACCTGGCTGGTTTCGACATTGCCCGCCACCACCGCCGCGCCCGGCGATGGGTTGAGCATCGAACCTTCGGGCACGATCAATTGCACCGGGCGCAAACACCCGTCATTCATCGGGATTTCGTCGTCAATCAAACTGCGCAGGACATACAGAGCAGCAGCGCGAGTGATCGATCGGGGCGCGTTGAAATTGTCGGGCAATTGATCGCTGGTTCCGGTGAAATCGAACTTTGCCGAGCGCGCATCACGGTCGATCGTAATCGCCACCGAAATCTGCGCGCCATTATCCATGGGATAGCAAAACGCCCCCTCGTCCATGCGCGCGATCAAGCGCCTGACGCTTTCCTCCGCATTGGCGAGGACATGCCCCATATAGGCCGCGACCACATCGCCGCCCGAATTGTCCGCCGCCATGGCCAGCAATTGCGCCCCGCGCGTGCAAGCGGCCAATTGGGCGCGCAAATCGGACAGATTGCGATCAGGATTGCGCGCAGGATAGCGCGCCGACGCGAGCGCGGCGCGCACCGCATCTTCGCAAAACACGCCGCGATCCACCATCAGCAGATTGTCGATCATCACCCCTTCATCTTCGATCGTGCGGCTTTCAGGCGGCATGGACCCCGGAGCAATGCCGCCAATATCGGCATGGTGTCCGCGCGCCGCGACAAAGGCATCGGGTTCGCCGCCATCGCGGTTGTAGAACACCGGCACGATCACGGTGATGTCGGGCAAATGGGTGCCGCCGCGATAGGGATCGTTGAGGACATAGGCATCCCGCGCGTGAAACCCGCGCCCGTCACGCTTTTGCCCGCGCGCCTCGATCACGCGGGCGACGGCATCGCCCATACTGCCCAGATGGACCGGTATGTGCGGCGCATTGGCAATCAGGGCCCCGCCTGCATCAAACAGAGCGCAGGAGAAATCGAGCCGTTCCTTGATATTGACCGAGCTGGCGGTCGATTGCAGCACCACGCCCATTTCTTCGGCAATCGCCATGAACAGATTGTTGAAAATCTCCAACCGCACCGGATCAACCCGTGTCCCGATCGCCCGGTCGCGGATCAAGGGCGTGGTCCGGGTCAGGATCAGGCTGCCCTCGGGCGCCAATTGCGCGCTCCACCCCGCCTCGACCACGCTGGTCGATCCCGGATCGAGGATCAGCGCCGGGCCCGCAATACTCTTGCCCGGTTGCAATGCGCCGCGCTCCAATATCGGCATCGCCCCGTCTTGCGCGGGGGGCATATCCGCAGGCGCAAGCGAGACGTGACCCATTTCGCCGGCGACGCCGCTGGCCTCGATGCTCAGCGCATCGACAATGATCGCTGCATCGGGGTCGGTATAGCCGAATGTCTGGCGGTGCGCGGCGCGAAAACGGGCATCCATCGCGCCGCGATCATCGCAGGCAATCGGCAAGACACAATCGCTGCCCTCAAACCTCAGCCGTGCCTGCGCGTGAATGGTGATGTCATGCGGCGCGATCCCCTGCGCCTCCAATGCCGCGCGCGCCTCTGCTTCCAATTCGCCAAGCGGGCGCGCGAAGCTGTGGGTGAGCGGGCGCACCAGACTAACCTCGCGGATCACCTTGACCGGCGCCAAGCCAATTCCGAAGGCGGACAGCATCCCGGCCAAAGGATGGATCAAAACCGTGCCCATTCCCAATTCATCGGCAACCTTGCAGGCGTGTTGCCCCCCTGCCCCGCCAAAGCAGGCCAGCGCATAAGTGGTCACATCATGCCCGCGGGCAACCGATATCTTGCGAATGGCATTGGCCATATTGTCGATCGCAATCGCCAAAAACCCCTCGGCGATCTGCTCAAGGCTTTGCGGCTGGGGCAAGGCATCGGCAATGTCTTGCAAGG
>JABSPI010000318.1 GCA_013214365.1 Erythrobacter sp. | reverse complement strand
GCACCGCTTCTGGGGCGCCTATTCGCACGCCTTTCGCGCGCCCAATATCGCCGATATCAGCCGCTTTGGCCGCAGCCGCTCCTCCGAGATCGAGGTTGCCAGCCTCGATCTGAAGGAAGAGCAGTTCGACACGTTTGAAATCGGTTACCGCTTTGCCGGCAATCGCGCGGTGTTCGAGGCCAGCCTCTACACCACCGCGCTCGATGATTACATCGCCACGACCGCCACTGGACAAATCCGCGATGGCCTGACCGAAGTGGCCAAGCGCAATGTGGCATCGGGGCGGGTATCCGGGGTGGAACTCATCGCCGAGGCGCCCTTGGGATCGGGGTTCACTGTGCGTGGCAATGCAACCTGGCTGCGCGGGCAATTGCGCGTGCCTGTGGTGGCTGCGCGCGTGGGCGGGGGTGGCCGGCAAGGCGATGCAGTGGTGAGCGAACCGCTCAGCCGGATCCAACCGCTCAGCGGCAATCTCGCGCTGGCATGGGAGCAGGATCGCGGCGCCGATGACAAGAGCAGCGCGCGGGCCGGCGCCCAAACCGGATTTGGCACTATGTGGGATGCGGCTTGGGCGGTGCTGGAACTGCGGCTGTCCGGGCGCGCGGACCGGTTGAGCGCGGGCGACCGCGAGGATGTCCAGCGGATCCCGCCGGGCGGCACGCCGGGCTATGCGATTGTCAATCTGAGGGCGGGAACGCGGATCGCCCGGGATGTGGACCTCACTGTGGAGTTCAACAATATCCTCAACCAGGCCTACCGCGCCCACGGATCGGGCAGCAACGAGGCCGAGCGCCACGCGGCCATTGCGCTGAGCGTCGGATTTTAACGCGGCAGCGTGCGCATGCCGGGCGCTCTATCGGGCAGGCGTGGAGCGATCGAACAGCGCGGTGCAAAGCGGTGCAGGCAGGCAAAGGGCATAAAGGGCATGACCGCATCGATCGCGGTCATGGTGGGCGCGGCAAGGATTGAACTTGCGACCCCACCCGTGTGAAGGGTGTGCTCTACCACTGAGCTACGCGCCCGTCCCATGCGCGGCCAAAGTTTTGGCAAAAAGCGGACAGGGCCGGGCATCTACTGCGGCTGCCGCGCTATTGCAAGCGCGGGTTTTGCCCGGATTGTTAATCGACCCCTCGGGCAAAACCCAGCGCTGCATTATTGAGCCAGAATTTGCCCGATTTGCCGCATCATCCCGTGCGCCTTGGCGCGGGTTTGGGCATTGGTTTCAGCCGGGCATTCGAGGCAATAGGCCTGCACACCCTGCGTCCCTGACAACCGCTCGGCATCGCGCGCGATCTGGGCCAGCAGAGCGGTGCGCTGCTGGGCGTGGAGAGTGAACAGATCGGCCGCCGCGCCGGTGTCACCGGGCGCGCTGGTGTTGACCAATTGCCGGATCAGCTCATCCAACTCGCTCTGCTCCGAGATGAGATAGCGGACATTCCAATCGCCTTCTTCGATGCCGGCCTGTCCTGCGGTCCATGCGATCGCATCTTCGATCCCGCCAAATTGGTCGACCAGACCATTTTGCCGTGCGGTCCCCCCATCCCACACGCGGCCTTGCGCAATGGCATCGACCTGTTGGGTGGTCATCCCGCGCGCATTGCCCACGCGTTCGAGGAATTTGGTGTAGATATCCTCCACCGACCCCTGGAACAGCGCATCGGTTTCAGGGGTGAGGCCGGCAATCGGGTCGGGCTGGCCCGACAAAGGCGTGGTGCGATAGCCATCGGCATTGATGCCAATTTCGCGCGCGGTCCGCTCGAATGTGGGGATCACTGCGAACACCCCGATCGACCCGGTGATGGTCTCGGGCTGGGCAAAGATGCGATCGCTCGATGTGGCCACCCAATAGCCGCCGCTGGCCGCGACATTGGCAAACGACACGGCAACCGGGATCTCCTTGTCGCGGAAACGCTGGATCGCGCGGCGGATCTCTTCGGAGGCCATGGCCGAGCCGCCCGGCGAATCGACCCGCACGACCAGACCTTTCACATCCTCATCATTCAACGCGTCATAGAGCAGGCCCGAAATCCGCGCGCCGCCAGCCGAACCCGGCCCCGCATCGCCATCGACAATCACACCGGCAATCGTGACAATCGCAATGTCGCCGCCCGAACCGCCTTCATCGCCAATATCAGCGAGGAAGGGTTGAAGGTCGCTTTTGGCATAGGTGCCGGGCGCCTTGCTCCAATCATCTTCGCCGACGATTTCGGCCACGCGTTCGCCAAAGGCGATTTTGTCGCCGATCTGATCGACCAGACCCGCCTCAAGCGCGGCATCAGACAGATTGCCCGACGACGCCTCAACCCAGTTGACCGTATCCTTGGTCACCCGGTCGAGATCAATGTCGGGCCGGGCTTTGGTGACATTGGCCTGCCATTCTTCCCACAGCGCGCCATACAGGCTCGCGCGGTTTTCACGCGCCGGCTCTGATGCGCGGTCGAGCAGATAGGGTTCGACCGCAGACTTAAACTCGCCCACGCGGAACACCTTCACATCGACTTTCAGCTTTTCGAGCAGGCTGGCATAATACAAATTGGTCCCACCCGGACCGGCAATCACTGCCCCGCCCAGCGGATCGACCCAAATCTCGCTTGCATGAGCGGCGAGATGCATATGATCATCGCCATAGGCCGAGGCATAGGTCAAAACCGGCTTGTCGGCTTGTCGCACCCGGTCGAGCGCCTCGCCGATTGCTTGCATGTGCACCTGGCCCCCGCCGATAAAACTGCTGAGGTCAAGCACAACCGCCTTGATCCGCTCATCGCTAGCAGCGCCATTGATCGCACGGATCAGGTCGCGCGCCTGCATCTCGGTCACAGGGGGTTGGGCAGAAAGCAGGGTCGAAAAGGGATCGACCGTGCTGTTTTCTTCAACCACAACGCCCGACATATCGATGTAAAGTGCACCTTCGCGCACTTGGCCCGGATTGGGGGAGGCGGACAGTGCAGAGAACAGCGCCAGGAAAAACAGCAGCATAAAGACTAGGACCAACCCGTCCTTGATCCCGACAATGACTTTCCACGCCTTACCGATGAAGCTCATAATCCTTTGATGTCCCCGTTTAGTGCTTGCACGTATTGCGCATCTAAAGCAGCTTTGGGCGCAAACATCCATGGGCAACCTGCATCGCAAGGGTTGAGCGTTGCACACAGCTCGACTAAAGGCGTGGCTTTAATGGATACAACGCACAATTATTCGCGCGATGACCGCTTTCCTGCCGGGCGTCTCGCCTTTCCGCATCGCGATTTGACCGGGATCGCTCGGTTGGAGCGGCACGAAATCCTCTATCTGCTGGCTCAAGCTGAACATTGGGTCGAATGGAACCGGCAAAGCGCCAA
>JABSPI010000317.1 GCA_013214365.1 Erythrobacter sp. | reverse complement strand
ATCCGACCGCAATCGAGAGCAGCAGCGGGGTCGCACTGCGGGTGGCTTCCCACAAGACGTCAAGGCCCGAGACGAGGACTGAGAGCAGAAATGTCACCAGCGCAATCGCCAACGGCACCGCCAATATCGAAAGCACCAACAGCACGACGTTTTGCAACGTGCCAATAATCTTGAGCTGATTGCGCAGCACGCCCAAAGCCGCGCCGAAGGTCGCACCGCTAAACGTCAATCCGAACCATTGTTTTTCGATCAGGTCAGTCAGCAGATCGATCTGAATGACGCTGAACAATGCACCAAGCAGGAGGATCAAAGCCCATGAAAGCCCTACAAATGCAAGCGCGCCCGCACCGGTGATCGCATCGGTCCAGACGTGGAAATGGGTGGTTTTGTAATCCGTGCGCCAGCGCCATTTGTGGAACCCCGCCTGAAACAGCGGCAGCGATAAAGTGATCGCCAGCACCCCCGCGGCCACCCAAAAGCTTGCATCAACATAGCGATCACCAGCGCTCGCCGCGCGCCAGGCGATCCCCGCCATCACCAATCCGACACCGCTGGCAAAGGCCAGCGCCGATTTCCAGCGGTCCGCAGCCAAAGTAAACGCCAGCGCAAGCGGCCCGAAAAACGCCCCGGCAGCGAGCGCTATGCGCATGGCGTCCCCATCGGCGTTATGACTGGCAAAATACACCGCAAGCCCCGCCAATGCGAGCAACAGCGACAAGACAAGAGGGCGCAAACGCCATTCCTGAAGCGCGCCATCTTGTTCGGCAGAATATTGGGCTTGGGTCATAAGGCCACCTTTCTCAGGCGCGCCGTGCGACAGACAAGTTGAACGCGCGGTGAAGGCAGGATGGCAAGGGGCAAGGCGCCCCGGTCAATCCACCCCGCCCGAAAGCCGCTTACTGGCCAGGGATCACCCCAATCGGCGCACCGCCCGGCACACCACCGGGCACATCTCCAGGGACACCGGCAGGAGCACCAATACCGCTTTGCATGGCCTCCTGCATGCGGGCCAGATTGACCTCAAATTCTTCGCGCGTCATCACACCGGTCACCTCGAGTTCGAAGATCAACGCTGCGTTAGCTGGAATATCTGATCCCGGAGGGGGCGAATCGCCATAGGCCATTTCGGCGGGAATATAGACTTCATATGTGGCACCGGCCTGAGCCTGTTTGAGTGCTTGGTAGAAGCCATCGATGAAGGCCCCTTCCTCAACCGGCAACAAGGTGCCCTCGGGGAAAATGCCCGGCACGGGAAGCGGGATATCCTGCGAACGATCAAATTCGACACCGGTCGATGCCACTTTGCCGACATAGCGGCCAAAAACGGCGTTTCCTTCTTCCGCAACGGGGCCCTCGCCCGCGACGATGGTTTCGATTGAAAAACCCTTGGGCATAGAAGCCCAGGCCAAAACAGCACCCAACGCAATCGCGACAAGCACGCCCAGCCAGATTTTGGTCAATGAGCCCTTAGCAACGGGCTGCAAAGGAACGCGGGTAATTTCTGCCATGGTTTTCCTGATCCTTGGAAAAATGCGCCACCACCGCCATTTCAGGCAGACAAAAGGGCGCGAAAAGAACTTCGCGCCCTGATGGCTTATCCAATGATGGGTTTCAAGCGTTTCGCATCAATTATACGATGGAACGCACAGAGCAGAGCATGCGGGATCACTTAATCCCGTCACGCTCCATCCGCTTACGCTCAAGTTTGCGAGCACGGCGAACTGCCGCCGCTTTTTCACGGGCGCGCTTTTCGCTGGGCTTTTCATAATGGCGGCGCAGCTTCATCTCGCGATACACACCTTCACGCTGCAGCTTCTTCTTGAGCGCGCGCAGGGCCTGATCGACATTGTTATCGCGAACCATGATTTGCATAAACGGACACTACCTCATTTCACTAAACGCCTGAGCCCGCCCGATAAATCGCGGGAGTACGCCGAATTTTTGACGCTGAATGCGGCGCGATTCTCTTGCAAGACGCGCTCAAACTGGGGGCCACATAGCGTCAGCGGTATAAAATGGCAAGGTCTACCAAGCGCAATCACGCCAAAGGCCCATCAGCGCGCGCGACAGTGCTATGCATTTCGCCTTTGCCCCGCTAAAGACCATCGCACACATGGCAATCGCTTCAATCCCCCCACTTACAGCAACTTTAATCGTGGCCGCCGGCGGCGCGCTGGGCGCGGCTGCGCGATATGAGGCGGGGCGATTGATTACCCATTTAATTGGTCCAACCGCCGATTTTCCCTGGGCGACCATGACCGTTAATATCCTGGGCAGCTTGCTTATGGGGCTATTGGTCGGATGGCTGGCCCTGGGTGGTAGCGATGCGAAAATGGCGTACCGATTGTTCATCGGAGTTGGCCTTTTAGGCGGATTCACCACATTCAGCGCGTTCAGCATGGAAATCATTCTTATGATCGAGCGCGGATCATATCTGCCCGCATTGAGCTATACAGGTGTATCTGTTGTCGCCGGATTGACCGCGATGATGATTGGTTTGGCTATTATGAGGGCTGCATTATGACTGACAAGGATATCGAGCCCCGAACCCGCCAAGCCGCAGACACAGTGCGCCAATTCACGGTCAGCGATGACGATGATGGCATTCGCGTTGACCGCTGGTTCAAGCGCAATCTGCCGGCGATTGGATTTGCAACGATTTCGCGCTGGGCGCGGACCGGACAGGTGCGGTTGGATGGCAAACGGGTGAAGCCCGAGGACCGCGTGGCCGCAGGACAGGTTTTGCGCGTACCACCCGGCGGCGAGGCGTCCCACAAACGTCCAGCCACACGGCGCCCCTTGAGCGAGGACGAAATCAACGCCGCACGCGACATGGTGATCCGCGAAACCCCCAGCGCCATCGTGCTCAACAAGCCGCCCGGCCTTGCCACGCAAGGTGGGAGCAAAACCACCAAACATGTCGATGGGCTGCTTGATGCATTTGTGCGCAGCGAAGATGATCCGCGCCCGCGCCTTGTCCATCGGCTCGACAAGGACACATCGGGCGTCCTGCTGATTGCGCGCACGCCAGGCAGCGCTGCGACCTATTCCAAAAAATTTGCCGGACGCTCGGCGCGCAAAGTCTATTGGGCATTGGTCGTCGGCGTACCCGAAGTGCGCGAAGGCACAATCGATGCCCCCTTGGCCAAGCAGCCGGGCACTGGCGGGGAAAAAATGCATGTCGATGAGGAAAACGGGCAGCCCGCCAAAACCCGCTACCGTGTGGTAGAGCGCGCCGGACACAGCGCAGCATGGGTTGAGTTGGAGCCATTGACCGGGCGCACGCACCAATTGCGTGTGCACATGGCGGCGATCGGACACCCGATTGTTGGCGATGGCAAATATGGCGGCAA